>JAYTJI010000503.1:0-2483 GCA_043731245.1 Methylococcaceae bacterium
TTTACCGGTTTTTCACTCTCAGCCAAAACTATTGTTGGTGCGATAATACTTGCACCCACAGCGACTAAACTTAAGCGCATAAAATTACGACGTTCCATACCATTTCCTCTTTGTTAATTGTTGATTACTTCCCGATTTATAGCAGAGGCACGCTGCCCAGTATTTGGCTTAGTGTCCTATGATTTTACCCTATACTAACCCGACTATGCGATTTGAAACAACTCGCTATTCATTTCCTGCTCCCTGAAAAGCATTTTTCCGCGCTTTCACCGATTGCAACCACTCATGCGAATTTTTAAAGCCTATCAAGATTAAAGGCGCTCCGCCTATGGCTACCGCATCAACCAGACAATACCACGCAGCGACGCCGCTGGGCGGGTTACCTTGAGGCAAACCCAGAACCGGATCGATTGCCGCCCATTTCCAGGTACCCACGGCTGTACCTATTAATTCCAGCCATGTGGTAATAAAGAAGGCCGCAAGATAAACCATAGGTGAGCGGCCTTTGAATAGATAAACCAAAAATATACAAAACAACAAAGCGCCTACTGCATCACCCTGCTGCGCAAAACCGCTGATGCCCCAAAGCGACCATAAGCCACAAACCGCTATCACCAGAGTAGTGATTTCTCTGGCATATCTTAAAAACAAGCCGGAACGCGCCAATGCCACAGCGGTTAAATAAACCATGCCGTGGCCGGGCGGCACATAAGCAGGTACATTGCCATATCGGTAGGTATAGCCGCCCATAAAAGGTGATGCAAAATGTTCGCCGATAGTCGCAAAAATGACAGCAATGACAACCTGCATTCTAACTTCTCTATTTTCACCTAGTAACAAGCCGATTAAAAATACCCATCCGCTGACTCCTAGCGCATTTTGTTTTTCCATACTGGCGTTGGCATCGCTAATCAAACAGATTGCTACGCAAAAAAAAGTAAACGCTGCTATAAAATAATCCCTTTTTTTATGGGGATATGCGACATTTCTAATGGGAAAATGGCGTAACAAAACGACCTCTTTGAATTTTAATAAGTTCTAAGTCTACCATTGGCCCGACCTATTTCCTAGCTTCATACAAACAGCCATGCTATCACAGCATATCTGCCAAGTTTACCTGATAAAATAACTAAACAGGCTGGCAATAAGGGGAGCTTTAACCATCCTCCCGCAAAACATAAAGCATCTCCTATAACTGGCAACCATGAAAAAAACAGCACCCAGAGTCCTCTTTTTTTAACCACAGCCAGTGCGTTCTGTTTTTTCTCTGGCAAAAGGGTAAAAACTGGAAATTTTTTCGCCGCTAAGGCTCCTAATCCCCATGTTGTCATAGCACCCAGCGTGTTGCCTATCGAAGCCACAATAACCAGAAGTTTAGCCTGATAATGTCCTTCCGAAACCAGGTAAGCTAAAACAGCTTCAGAACCACCCGGAGCGATTGTTGATGATATAAATGCACTGAAAAACAGCCCCCATACACCACTCAATGTTTCTTGCATTTATTCCTCTCAAAAAAAAACCCTGCGATCAAAGAGCACAGGGTTTTTGGTGTTGCCGGATGTTATTTTTCAGGCAATATCTTGTTTTTATTAGCCATGACCCAATTAACGAAGCGGGACACCAGATTTATCACAAGCCCAATAAATGTTCTTAATAAATCAAAGATATATGCGACCACCTCTGATACGCTCATGCCTTTAAACTTCTTCGCCAGAAAAGGCGCAACAAGCAAACCTAATGCTAATCCAATCACCGTGACGCCTGAAATAACAGAGTCTTCCTGTTGTACGGTTTTTGCAGGAGCAGGCGTTGTTGTTACAACAACCGGCGGCGGCGTAATAGCCGCTGCTATCTCAGCCTTGGCCGCCAATTCAGGTAAAGTTGCCTTATAGTCGTCTGCCACTACATAAGCGGTTACTCCTGGAATACTAGGCAAATCGCCATCACCTTTACCCACCTTTAACTGAGCTTTCATGCCTTTTTCCATATGCTGGGCAATGTCGCAATGCACCAAATAGGTTTTATCGCCGGGCGGTAAAATCAAAGTTCCTGAAATTTTTGAAGGTCCGGATGCTTCCAAATGAAACATGCCTTTAGGGTATAAATATTTAGGCAGGCCATGCATCATCCATTGATGCCGAATATTGTCCTCATTAACAAAATGAACTGTCAATTTAGTACATGGCTTAAAATTAAATTCCTGGGTATCGAACGCATACATTCTGCCTGGAAATTTTTCGGCATACTTATGGCCCGCGTGTACGGTAATTTCCTTGGTTTCAGAGATGCTATCGCAACCACCGGGCAAAGTATCGGCATTCTGGCCCATCACCATACCACCAGCCATGTCCATCATGTGCCCATCACCGTGATCCATTAGCATACTATCATGCTCTTCATACTCCACGGCCATTACCGGTGCAGAAAAAAGAACAGTCAGTATTCCAATCGATAATAACTTCAGCATTATTTGTTTCCTCTTT
>JAYTJI010000504.1:0-2007 GCA_043731245.1 Methylococcaceae bacterium
ACAGGTTGAGGCGTTGGCGATAATTGAAAGCATCTTAAAAGAGAATCCAAGCCATACCGATGCCTTATCGTTAAAAGCAATGATTTCTATGGAAAAAGGGGATTTCACCCAAGCATTGGCTTTAATAGATTCCGCAAAAAAATCGGACACTGACAACATTGGATTGGATTTTTTTAAAATTCAGCTGGATGCTAAAACCAAGAACATAGATGCTGTTATAGCTGATTATCAAAAGTTGGTCGCTGCACACCCTGATAACCAGGAGTTTAAAGTAACACTGGCAAAAATTTACGCACAGACGGGTAAGACAAAAGAAGCTGAAGAATTATTACGCAGCCTTGTCGATTTGGAGCCTAATAATGTTCAGCCCAAGTTGTTGTTACTTGATTTCTTATCAGCTACAGCTAGAGAAAAACTTGATGCACAATTTCAACAATTTACCCAGAAACACAAGGATCAGCCAAGGATGTTACTGGATTTAGCAAACTGGATGGTTGCGAGGAGAAATTTTGAGGAAGCTAAGACGGCCCTTAATCGGGTAATTGAGTTGGAAGAGAACTCGGTTGTAGGTCTATCTGCAAAAACTCTGTTGGCAAAAATAGCTTTTGACAATAAAGATTTTGAGGGCTCAAAAAAAATTGTTGATGAAATTTTAGATGCGAACTCAAGTTACGACGATGCTATCGTGTTACAAGCAAGATTATTGTTGGTAAAAGAGCAATATGATGAGGCTATTGCCTTGTTAAATAAAGTAATCTGGAGCAAAGAAGATTCAGAAGAAGCCAACCTCTTGCTTGGTCAGACTTTTTTAATAAAAGGCGATAAAAAGCAGGCAGACAAGCATTTTTTAGATGCACTGGCAGCTAATCCGGCAAACTTACAGGCGTTAACGTATGCCTATGATAAGGCATTAAATGCAAATGATTTTAAACATGCAAAGGAAATAGTTGAAAAAGCCTTAAGCGTAATGGCTGACAATATAGTTTTGCTTGAAAAATTGGCTAATATCAACTTGGCTGAGCATGATTGGGATGGCGCAAAAGCTACTGCACAAAAAATTGCAACCTTACCTAACCCGCTTGCAAACGATGTTGCAAGTTACCTGTTCGCGCAAGTGCTTCAGGGTCAAGGAAGCTATGCTAAAGCCGTTGAAATTTATAAAGAATTACTGGCAAAGTTTCCAGAAAACAGTGATGCTTTGGGTAATTTGGCGCGTTGTTATGAGAAGCTGAATAAACGGGATGAAATGATCGGTTTTTTAGATACTGTATTAGCTAAAAACCCTAGAAACATTTCTGCTGGCATTCTTCAAGGCGAGTTGTTCCTTCTGGACAAAAAATTTGATAAGGGAGTCGTTCTACTAACAAATTTGATTAAGGAAAATGCAAAGATTCCGCAATTATATATTTCGTTAGCAAACATAAAATCGGCACAGAACGATAATAAAGGCGCTATTGCAGTTTATCAGAATGGACTTAAACAGAATCCAGAAAGCATCAAATTATCGCTATCATTAGCATCATTATATGAGGCACAAAACGCTTATGATTCTGCTGTTTCAAGTTATGAGCAGCTGCTGAAGCTATATCCAAATTTGGATATAGCAATCAATAACTTGGCAACAGTGTTAACCGAGCACTACACGGATGCTGATAAACTAAAAAAAGCAGTTCAGTTAACTGAGCAATTTAAAGACTCACCTCAACCATATTACAAAGACACATATGCTTGGGCGCTAATCAAGACAGGGAACTACAGCGAAGGTCTAAAGATATTAACCCAAATCATAGCGGCTTCGCCTAATGTCCCAGTATTTAGATACCATTTAGGTGTTGCTCATTATAAAAACGGTAATAATAGCTCAGCAATTAATGAGATTAAGCAAGCTCTTGAATTGGCTAAAAGTACAGGTTATTTTATGGAAAAGAAACAGGCTGAAAATCTATTGGAAGAAATTATAGCTAAAACGAGAGGGCATTGATCGTTATTTATTTCGTTTTTAGACTA
>JAYTJI010000505.1:0-1999 GCA_043731245.1 Methylococcaceae bacterium
GAAGCGACAGGCCGCGACATCAAGGGGCTTTCCAAGCTGGTCGCAAAGTTTTGTCAGTACAAAAAAGTAGCGCCGAGTTTGGATGTATTCAAGCGTTGCTCAATATTTCGGGGCATGGATCTGGATAAAGTTGTAGAAAATGCACAAAGTTAGGACATTCTAAACACAGCAAAGCATATCTTTGGTGCAAATAGTGAGTATCTAAAACAAAGTTTTTTTTATAACTTATTGAAATAAAAAGATTATACAGGCGAAATTATGATTGGCATTGTTAATGCTGTATTTTTTATGTACATACTTTCCCTTTGTACAGTTCTCTCCTGGGCTTGATACCTTTGGCGTCCTATTTTCTCGGCTAGGACGCTTTTTTTTGCCTGATAATCTTGCTAGCCTCAATAAATCAAGGCTACTCAAGATTTTGGCAAATGATTAGCTAGTTAATTTATAGCTTCCTTAACACCTTAAAAGCAGGGCTACTAAAGAGTTAATGGCTATATTAATCACGACAAAATCAATTTTATTGTCAGTTTTACAACAACCTTTCCATTCTTGAGGGATGACTTTCTAAAGTCGTTAGCATAATGATGAAATATAAAACCATCTCTATTGCCGATACTAAAAAGCTGATTAAAGAAGCTAAGCCTATGATCCTGGATTGTCGGGATTTGAAAGATTATCGGGCAGGGCATTTAGATGACGCGCTACATGTTCATGAAGGCTTAAAAGATTCTTTAGTCAAACGCGGCGACAAGCAGCGCAGTTTGCTGATTTATTGTTATTACGGTCATGCGAGCGAGCATCTTGCCGAATTTTTTAGCGATTTTGGCTTTAAGGATGTTTACAGTCTGGAAGGCGGTTATTCCAGCTGGAAAGACAAGCATCAAGAAGCAATAAATGAAGCCTGAAGTTCGGGATTGGTTACAAAATAACTATTTCTCTGTAGCCCAACCGATTTTAAAGAATAATGACGGTATTTACCCTTTAATCTTGGCAAGTCAGCAAGGGCGCAGCGATGTGGTGAACTTTTTGATCGAACAAAATACAGTGCTGGATGTTATTGATAAATTCGGCAATAACGCATTGTGGGCTGCTTGTTATGCCGACAACAGCGACTGTATCGAGGCACTGATTGATGCAGGCATAGATATTAATCATCAAAATTCCGCCTCTGGAGCGACTGCCCTGATATTTGCAGCCTCCAGCAACAGAGAACAAGTTGTTGAACAGCTATTGGCAGCGGGCGCTGATTCAGGTCTTAAATCACACGATGATTTTACTGCGCTGGACTTAGCCTCCACTAGAAAAATACTTAAACTTTTATCCAAGCTTGTTAAATCAGGAGATTAAAATGGAAGCATTACCCCGTGAACTCGCCTTACGCATTGCCCTGGCATCACGCATCTTGCCCGGTATCGACGTGCCCAGATTGCTGGAAATATTACATGAGCGGGTCGGTTCGCCCCTGGATGATGAAAAATTAAAAGCCGTCACTGTCACCAACCTTAAAACCGGCTTAGGTAGCCTGGATGGTGAAGAAGATGGCGAAGACATTGGTATCGGTCTTGCCAATATCAAACTGGCAGTGCGTTATTTGTGGGGCGACGAGGCGGAAGATGAAGACCTGCCGGAAATATTACCCTATAAAGACGGCGATATGCCTGACTCTATCCGCGTCGCCATCGGCTCAAACAGTGGAGCATTAATTAACGGACATTTCGGTTCCTGCATCCGTTTTCTGGTTTATCAGTTATCAAAAGATGATTATAAACTGGTTGATATACGCTCAACGATTGAAGCCGATAGCAGCGATGATAGAAACCTGTTTCGTGCCAACTTGATTAAAGACTGTCATGTCATGTTCGTGCAATCCATCGGAGGGCCGGCTGCGGCAAAAGTGATACGCGCGGATATTTATCCAATCAAGATTCCAGAGGTAACCGAAGCGATAGATCAGTTAAAGGAATTTCAAAAAGTATTTGACGCCCCACCGCCGTGGTTT
>JAYTJI010000506.1:0-1412 GCA_043731245.1 Methylococcaceae bacterium
TGCAAAACGACAAGGTTGGATAAAAAATCTTCGCGCCTAATAAATCGAGGCATCCCTTTTGTAGCGTGGCTTGTGGCTTTTTCGTTCAAACACTAATTATCTTAATCAAGATTCCAGTGTGGTCTATATGACCTATCTGGGTCGGGTATACAAGGGTCTGGCGAAGCGGCGCGTCCGTGGTGGCAACGGCTGTTGTGGTTGGCAAGTCGATTTTTATGGCTTGCAGATTACAAAATGCTTCAGGGGGTAGCGACACGCTGGCAATCGTGGATTCAACTCTGAAGTGACACTTGAGCTATCAAACCCTTAGTTTTAGGTAATTTATTCTGACTGGAATTTGGACACTTCTTAATTAATTGGCATTAGATCAACAGTGTGAGGTTATCATGGCCCGACCGGCTCAATATAAACAAAACGACGTTCTACAATCCTCGATGTCTGTGTTTTGGAATCGAGGTTATGCGGCAAGTAGCATGTCTGAACTAATACAAGCAACAGGCCTTAAATCGGGTAGTATTTACGCTGGTTTTGGTTCCAAGCAACAGCTTTTCGAAGCTTCGATTGATTATTATGCAAAAATAAGCCTTAAAAACTTAGTTAATCGGCTAAATAGCAGTGATGATTATTTGTTGAATATACGGTCAACCATAGCAGCTATGATTGAAGCCAGCCTTAATTGCAATCCGAAAGGGTGTTTTTTGGTAAATACCTTGATTGAACTGGCACCTCATGATGAGTCGATTCGACAGCGTGTGAAAGGGCATATAGCCAATGTTGAGCAAGCGTTTAAAGAAGCGTTGGTTGCAGCGAAAAGAAGTGGTCAATTGGCAGAAGATAGGGATCTTAATGAAATGGCTAAGAAAATCATGATAAATATCTGGGGGATTAATGTGATGCAACGGGCAGGCTTAAGTGCCGATGAGGTTGAAACCTTTAAAATTTATTTCAGCGATATTGTGTGACAACTCAATAAAATGCGCTAAATATAGGATGCTACCGACGCAAGGAGGCGCATCGTTCGAGTTTCGTACTTTTGACCACGCCAGGTTTACGCAGAATAAATCCCCTGTACGCAGGTGTAAAGCGCGTATGGAAGGGTACGAACAGCCATTGTGGCGCATATGAGACTGTGAAAGTATTAGTGTGTAGTAAAAAAACATGTTTTTTTATTCCGGTCTTAAGTAAAAACAATCACTTGAAAAATGGAAAAAACGTTTTAAGCCTGTTTTCAGAATACTTTCACAGTCTCATATGCGACATAATCTAATAACTGAAGTTTCCCAGTTTTTATGCTCGCGACGTATATAGGTAAACCAATTAAATTGGGGTTTTCTATAAATTACACAAACCCTGCATTAAATCTCTATCCGGTGTAGCCAGCGTGATTGGCTTTGTTTAAAAACTGGGAAACT
>JAYTJI010000507.1:0-1187 GCA_043731245.1 Methylococcaceae bacterium
CGGGAATGGGGCTTGTTTTTAATAGTTAATAGTCTCGGTGGTTTTGTAAATTACGGAATATACGCTGCGCTTGTTTCATCTATTGGTTTTTTTACTGAATTTCCTGTGTTGGCAGTTGCAATAGGCTCTGTAATGGGTCTTGTTTTTAACTTTTCGCTTTCACGTACTCTGGTCTTTAATGGAAGTAACTCCTCAATAAGCGCTATTGAAATGATAGGCCTAACCCGAAACTATTTAATATCCAACACCAAAAGGTCGTGGGTTCTTATATCTTCATTGGCGCTCATGACGGCTTTATTTAGCCGAGGGTTGTTTGACGAAAGTATCGGCTATCCAGATGCCGATCGAATTTTAATGGATGGTGTCTTCATAGCCGATTTTATTCGTTCCATATCGTCATGGAATCATCCTGTAGATTTCGCTGTAGCTTACTATACGCAATACCCGGCATTAAGCATTGGATATCGTCCGCCGTTCTTTCCCGCCATTGAGTCGCTCTTTATAATGGTTTTAGGTGAACATGTCTGGAGCGGAAGATTAGCGCTGATCGGTTTTGCAATAGTTGGTTTTGGTGCATTTTTTGCTTTAATTCGCCGTCAGTTTGATGAAAAAACTGCGGGTGCGGCTGTTGGATTAGCTGTGTCGCTCCCATTTATAGTTGGGTGGTCCTGGTATACTATGGCTGAGATCCCTGTGCTTTCTATGATTTTACTCACTGCATATTGGGTATACAGATACTCAGAAGGAGATGGATCAAAATACCTGTATTTTTCGGTTTTTTCTTTTGCAGCCGCGGTATGGACTAAGCAAACTGCGGTTTTTGCAGTTTTATGGTTTCTACCGTACCTGATAGGTCATTTGGGATTCAAATCCCTGATTAGTCGCAGGGAGATTTGGAGCGGCGTTATTATACTCTTCATTCTGGTTGCGCCATTGGCTCTTATTACTTTCTGGCTAGGCGACTTAAATATTGCTCAATCGGTTGGAGAAAATCCGCGAGGACCACAAATTCCAAGATATTACTGGGAAAATCTTATTCTTTATCCGAAAGCGTTAATTACTGGTCAATTAACCTGGCCGGTGGGTTTGCTAGTTATTAGTGGCTTGATACAAGCCACCAATAAAAAAGATTCGCGCATAAATTTTTATCTCTGGTGGATAATTGCCGTTTACTTGTTTTTTACATC
>JAYTJI010000508.1:0-3231 GCA_043731245.1 Methylococcaceae bacterium
TCGGTTTATTTTTTTTATTTCCGCGCTGACGGGGCTTTATCTATGGTGGCCGCGTTGGGGTAAATTCAAAAAAGCAGTGACTATTAAGCGCGGTGCAAGTCCGGAGCGTTTTTACTTTGATTTACATAAAACCACGGGCTTTTATAGTTCGATCATTCTGCTGATTTTAGCGTTTACCGGATTCTCGTTTAATTATGTGGATTATATCAAGCCGTTGATACGCAGTTTTTCAGCCGTCAAGGAAAAACATTTAGAAGAACCGGACGTTAAATCTAAGGTTATAGATAATGCAAAGCCTCTTTCAATAGCGCGAGCTATGGCACAAGCCGACACTGTTTTCCCTGATGCAGAGTTACGTGGAGTAGAAACACCGGACGGTAAAGAAGGCGTTTACAGCATTTCGAAAAGGCAATCAGGCGAAGCTAACCATCGCTGGTCGCGCAGCAAAGTCTGGGTTGACCAGTACAGCGGCAAAGTGTTGGCTGTACAAGACCCTAATCAGTTTACCTCTGGCGAAACATTTTTAAATCTGATGTGGCCGCTACACAGTGGCGAAGCGTTTGGTTTTGCCGGTCGTATTTTATGGTGTGTGATAGGGTTTGCCCCGTTGGTGCTTTATGTGAGCGGCATCATCCGCTGGCTGCAAAAACGTAAAGCACACCAATTAAAAACCGCCAAAATCCGTAAGGCGGCTTTGCCTTGAAGATTGTAAAAGCCTTGTAGTCGGGTAGGTTGGGTTGTATCTTTCCGCAACCCAACCTAACGGGAGGGCGTTAATCAAGAATGCTTTAGATCGCCCAATCTTCCAACATTAATCCTGCAATACGCTCAAATTCACGCAGGTTATGCGTGACGAGCGTGGCGTTTTGAGAAAGTGCATGGCAGGCAATCCAAAGGTCATTAGCACCTATCGGAGTGCCTGCTGTTTCAAGCAAAGTAAATTGGATGGCGTAGTGTTGGCATAATCCGGGGTTTGTGCCGTATTGAACCGGGATGACCTGGGTAAGCTGATTTAGCTGGCTTAACACCTGCGTCTTGCGGGTACTTCGCTCTGCTACTTTAAGTAGTTCGGCATAAGTGACAAAAGACATGCAAAGTGCGGCATCTTTATCCAGGGCATTTATGCGCTCGGCGATGGACGGTGGCTTGTTTTTAATGAGGTAAATGAGGATATTAGTATCCAGCATGTAAATCATATAGCTTCTCGATCCTGCATAGCGGGTTGCTGCTGTTCATTTTGTTCAAGATGGCTAACAAAATCGTCATCAAAGGTATTGAGCGCCGCCAATAAGGCTGCGCCACGGTCGATGGGTAGCGGGTGAATCACCAGATCGCCATTAGCATTCCGACTGATTTCAACCTGGGTAACATCTAGGCGGAATTCTTGCGGAATGCGCACCGCCTGGCTGTTGCCGTTTTTAAAGATACGTGTGGTTAAGGTTGGCATAGATCACTCCAGGTGTGTGTACATTAGTGTATGTATTTTATTTTTAGCCCCATAATTTTGCAAGTTATTATTGTAGGTTCGTAAATCAAAATTTCGTCATAAAATTATATGGATAAACGGTTAAACACAAGCAATCCTAAACACTTATTTTCGCGAAAAATATCCGCAAAGTCTGGCTAAACGCGCATTTAACGATTGCGTTGACGGATGGTTTTGTTTTTGTGATTGGTTCTTTTAATGTTTATATGAAGAGGTGTTTAGTCGCGGTAAAATACTTGAAACTATAAGCTGTGCATCAATTTCACCATGAAAGTCATCCTCACCGAAAAGCCCTCAGTTGCCCGCGACATCGCCAAATGCTTAAACATCAACAACAAACGTGATGGCTATTTTGAGGGCAATGGTTATCAAATTACCTGGGCGTTCGGACATCTGGTCGAATTAAAAGAACCTGATGAATACCATCCCGAATGGAAACGCTGGTCTTTAGAATTTCTACCCATCATACCCGAACAATTTGGCCTGAAAGCACGCGGTGATGAATTTGCGCAAAAACAATTAAATACTATCAAGCGCTTATTCATAGCGGCCGACGAAATTATCTGCGCTACCGATGCGGGTAGGGAAGGGGAGCTGATTTTCAGATATATTTTGGCGTGGACTGAGTGCCTGCAAAAACCCTTTAAACGTTTGTGGATAAGCTCCTTAACGGATGATGCCATACGCAAGGGCTTTGCTCAATTACAGGATGGCAACGCCTATGATGGACTTTATCGAGCCGCCAAATGCCGCAGCGAATCGGACTGGATAGTGGGCTTAAACGCGACGCGGCTTTATACCTTGAAGTATGGTCAACAGGGCTTATTATGGACGATAGGTCGCGTGCAAACGCCTGTGCTTGCGTTGATTGTGCAGAAAGATTTGGACATTGCCAACTTTATCCCCAAGGATTTTTGGGAGTTACATACTCTCTACAGAGAGGCCGATTTTCAGTATGTCGGTGGGCGATTTGATCAGAAGCCCGCTGCCGAAGCGTTGTTAAGCCAAATCGAGGGTCATAATTTTGAGGTTACCTCCGTTAAGGGTAAGCGTGAACTGGTCAATCCGCCGTTATTGTATGATCTGACGGATTTACAGAAAGACATGAGCATTCGTTATGGTTTTACCGCCGAGCAAACCTTAACGTGCGCCCAACAGTTGTACGAGAAAAAACATACCACTTATCCACGAACGGACAGCCGTTGTTTAACCAACGATATGAAGCCCGGCATGAAACCTTTGCTGGAAAAATTACGCCTGAATTTCGGGCAACAGATAGCAGCATTGGATTTTGATAAGTTGCAACTGAGCAACCGTTATTTTAATGATGCCAAAGTTACCGATCACCATGCCATTATTCCCACGACCACGTTGCCGGGGGCATTAGCCAATGATGAAGCCAAAGTCTATGAAGCTATAGTGTTACGTTTTATCTCGGCTTTTTATCCCGCTTGTGCCAAACAGATCACCACAGTTCTGGGGGTAACTCAGCAGGTACAATTTAAAACCACAGGCACGATTATCGAAGCACCCGGCTGGCAGGTGCTCTATAAAAATGATACGCCCGGTCAACAAGCTAACGAGATAAAAATACTGCCTAATTTTATACAAGGTGAGACGGGGCCGCATCAACCTTCAATTAATCAAGGTAAAACCACGCCGCCCAAAGCCTATAACGAAGCCAGTTTATTGAGCATCATGGAGTCGGCCGGGAAAACCTGTGATGACGAAGAACTCAAGGAAGC
>JAYTJI010000509.1:0-1655 GCA_043731245.1 Methylococcaceae bacterium
CGAAACTGGGATGATTTTATACGGGATCAATTAAAGCGAAGTGCGCAGCAGCTTAAGGTTGCGTACCCTGATATCAAGCTGCCCGAGCTGACGTGGGGAAAAATAAACACAGCCCGGTTTTCGCATCCTTTTTCATCTGTCATGCCGCTGCTTAGTCATTTGCTCGATATGCCGAAAGAGCAGCTGGCGGGATGTGGTGGTTGCGTAAGAGTTACAAGTCCGGACTTTGGTGCAAGCGAACGTTTAGTCGTTTCTCCTGCCCATCTCGATGCAGGCATTTTGCATATGCCAGGAGGACAATCCGCCCATCCATTGTCACCCAACTACCGGGATCAGCAAAGCTATTGGGTGCAAGGCTTACCTATCGGGCTTTTAGCCGGGAAACCAAAGCATACGCTAGTGCTAAAGCCTGAAACCAAATAACGAAACCCAAAGTAACTTCTCATTTGGCGCAGATAGTCAGACCTGCGAGGTTTTAAAAACCTTGCAGGTCTAAATCCTGCTGTTAATGAGATGTTACGTTTATAGCATTAACGTTCCTAAATGCACGTTTCTATCCAGATCGAGTTATGACTACGACGACTACCGAAAAAACCGTTACACCAGGCAAAGAGCCGCCTAAAATGCCGGGGGCATTGCCGCTTTTAGGGCACATGCTTGAATTTGGCAAAAATCCCTTTAACTACATGATGACGCTCAGAAATAAACTGGGAGAGATCGGTGAATTCCGTATGTTTCACCAAAAAATGGTGCTAATGACCGGCCCTGAAGCGAATGAAGCTTTTTTTCGCGCGCCTGACGCGCAGCTGGATCAAAGCCAGGCGTATAAAATCATGACACCTATTTTCGGCAAAGGCGTGGTTTTTGATGCGCCACCGGATAAAAAAGACCAACAGCTGAAAATGCTTATGCCGGTCTTGCGCGACAAGCCGATGCGCGGCTATGCCCAGGTGATCGTCCAGGAAGTCGAACAAATGCTTGCCAACTGGGGCGATACCGGCGAAATTGATTTGCTTGAGTTTATGAAAGAACTCACCATTTATACGTCCAGCCACTGCCTGCTTGGCAATGAGTTCCGTTATGAACTGAACGAAGAATTTGCAAAGATTTATCATGATCTTGAAAAAGGCGTAAATCCTCTGGCTTTTGTTTTTCCTTATTTGCCCTTGCCGGTATTTCGCCGCCGCGATAAAGCCCGTGTCAGGCTACAAGCATTAGTCACCGGTATTATTGCCAAACGGGCTCAGAAAGCAGAAAAAAGTGAAGATGCGTTTCAATTGCTCATTGAAGCCAGCTATGACGACGGCAGTCGTTTGTCTGCGCATGAAATAACCGGCATGTTAATTGGTACTATATTCGCCGGGCATCATACGACAGCGGGTACAGCGGCCTGGACTTTGCTGGAGTTGGCACGTCGGCCCGAACAGTTGAAAAGAGTTTTGAACGAGCTGGATCAACACTTTGGCGTTGATGGTGAAGTCACTTTTCAATCGTTACGCGAAATTCCGATACTGGAAAACGTCATTAAAGAAGTGTTACGCTTGCATCCGCCGTTGATATTTTTAATCCGTAAAGTGATGCAAGACTTTCACTTTAAAGGTTATACGGTCAAAGCCGGAAAATATGTTTGCGCCTCGCCGCGCGTCTCACATCGC
>JAYTJI010000510.1:0-1919 GCA_043731245.1 Methylococcaceae bacterium
ACCAAAATCACATCATTGATTTCAGAGGCTTTGAGACCTGCGTCTTTAAGTGCCATTTCACAAGGGCCTTTCGTACGGTTAATCAGCTCTTCAACCAAAGACTCCAGTTTTGCACGGGTCAATTTAACGTTTAAATGCTTAGGGCCTGAGGCATCCGCAGTAATATAAGGTAAATTGACATCCGTTTGCTGGCTCGAAGATAATTCAATCTTGGCTTTTTCTGCGGCTTCTTTTAAACGTTGCAGTGCCAATGGATCGTTGTGTACATCTACGCCACTGTCCTTTTTAAATTCTGCTGCCAGATATTCAATAACGCGCGAGTCAAAATCTTCGCCGCCCAGGAAAGTGTCACCGTTGGTTGATAATACTTCAAATTGGTGTTCACCATCGATTTCAGCAATTTCAATAATGGAAATATCAAAAGTACCGCCGCCCAGGTCATAAACCGCAATTTTGGTATCGCCTTTAGGCTTATCCATGCCGAAAGCTAACGCTGATGCGGTCGGCTCATTAATAATACGCCTAACTTCCAATCCGGCAATACGGCCTGCATCTTTAGTCGCTTGACGTTGTGAGTCGTTAAAATAAGCGGGTACAGTTATAACCGCTTCTGTTACTGTTTCGCCTAAATACGCTTCCGCGTCTTTTTTCAACTTCATCAAAATGCGGGCTGAAATTTCCGGCGAGGCCATTTTTTTGCCATGTACTTCCACCCACGCATCACCGTTTTCCGCTTCGACGATTGTGTATGGCACCATTTTGATGTCTTTTTGCACAACATCATCTTTAAAACGACGACCGATCAAACGTTTAATTGCAAACAGGGTGTTTTTTGGATTGGTGACCGCCTGACGTTTTGCCGATTGACCTACCAAAACCTCATCATCACTACTAAAAGCAATAATAGAAGGTGTCGTACGGGCACCTTCACTGTTTTCAATCACCTTCGCTACGCCGTTTTCTAATACCGCGACACACGAGTTGGTCGTTCCTAAATCTATCCCAATTATTTTAGCCATTGACTGCTCCAGACTTGAATTTGTTAAAAAATGTAAAAGTTATTATCTATATGGGGGCGGTTTTATGGTGTTCAAGCCTAAGCATTACCTTCCGACGGTTTTTCTGCCGCTTTTGCTACTACAACCATAGCAGGCCTTAGCAAACGTCCATTCAGCATATAACCTTTTTGAAATACATTGACTACCGTATTGGGTTCTGCACCTTCTATATATTGCATGAGCATTGCTTGATGTTGTTCTGCGTTAAACGGCTGCCCCATGGGATCAATAGCAATAACTTTAAATTTCGCAAACAATGCTTCAAACTGTTTGATGCTTAATTCACTGCCTTCCCGAAACTTTTTTACGTCTTCGCTTTCGCCTGTTGCCGCTTGCAAACCCAGAACCAGACCATCAAATACCGGCAATAATTCTTTGGCAAAACCGGTTAAGGCAAATTTATGAGCGTCTTCCAGGTCTTTTTGTGTTCTTCTTTTCAGATTTTCCATTTCCGCCTGAGTACGCACCGCCTTGTCCCAATTGTCATGGGCTTTTTGCTTGGCCTCTGCTAATTCTTGCTTCAGCTCTTCAACTGTGTACTCATGCTCGCTTACTTCAGTATGGGGATGCTCTTCATTAACGGTTTCATTTACAATCTCCGCCTCAACCTGCGATTCAGGTGTTTCCTGATCAATACTCATTTTTATAGATCCTTAAAATAGTCGTCGTTAACGCGCCTAAACGCACAAAAAATAGTGCTAACTATGATGGGGCCGTTGTTTTTGGATTCAAGGCTGCGCCTAATAATTTTGCAGTGATGTCGACAAATGGAATGATTTTTTCATAAGCCATACGAGTCGGCCCGATAACGCCAAGAACACCAACCACCTCATCATTGACTGAATACGAAGACGTGACCAG
>JAYTJI010000511.1:0-2279 GCA_043731245.1 Methylococcaceae bacterium
ATCAACCCAAGCAATCCTGACATCAAGGCCAGCGGCGTTGGTGGGCATCCGGATATAACCATATCGACGGGAATAACATTAGCCACCGCACCGCAACTGGCATACGAAACCCCGAACTCGCCACCACACGCTGCGCAATCACCTACCGCAATCACCCATTTCGGGTTAGGTGTGGCTTCATAAGTTCGCAACAATGCAGTTTGCATGTGCCGGGAAACTGGGCCGGTAACTAGTAACACATCGGCGTGTCGTGGCGATGCCACAAAATGAATGCCAAAACGTTCTATATCGTAGTAAGGATTATTCAGCGCATGAATTTCCAGTTCACAGCCATTACAGGAACCGGCATCCACTTCACGAATGGCAATACTGCCAGAAAAATTCCGGTCTATGTGCCGTTTAATCTGAATGCCCAGTTGTTCGAGTTCTTCATCTTTGGGTGTTTTAAAGCGCTCAGTGACGATACCCGTGGTCAAGGTTTTTTTTAATATTTTAAACATTGTCCGTATCCTATAAATCGTTGCCTGAATAGGAACCATTCAGGGATTTGTTGCACACCGGAAAATCCGGCACGATATTATTCAGTACCAGTTTTTCCAGCGCGGGCCAGTTGAGAATACTGGGGTCCCTGGGGTAATAGCGCGTGAGCGTGTTGTCAGCGCCGAAACGAACAAAAGCAATAATTTCGCCGCGCCAGCCTTCTACGATACCCAAACCTTCCGTTCCTGCCTTTGGGGTTGTCCATGTCGTCATCAGGTCACCGGGCGCAAGCAAATCGATAAATTGCTCCAGGAGTTTTAACGCCGCATTGATTTCTTTATGTCTAATCCAAAACCTTGAGGCAATATCACCTTGCGATTCAATTGGAATTTTAAACGCAACCCGATCATAAGGCGCGTAGAGCGCATCACGGCGGACATCAAAATTCTGACCGCTGGCGCGTGCAACATAGCCTACCGTACCATAAGCGGCCGCCAGTTCGGGAGACAAATAACCTGCCGTATATAGCCTATCTTCCAGGGTTGAACTGAGATCCACTGCGGAGATGATTTCCGCCAGTTCTTTTCTTAATTGCACTATGTCCTGTTTAATCAATGCGGCAGAAGATTCTGATACATCGCAGGCAACACCACCCGGCACAATCCGATCCATAAGCAATCGATGACCAAAAACCTTTGCATTGGTGCGTAACCAAAGTTCCCGTAATCGCGTGAATTGCATTTGCGCAAAAATGAAGGCTACATCATTACAAATTGCGCCCATATCTCCCATGTGATTGGCAATGCGTTCCCGCTCTGCCAGAATGCCCCGAATTAAAGCTGCACGCGGGGAAATTTCAACCCCTGCCGCTTGCTCCATAGCACGGCAAACCGCCCAGCAATGGCCTACGGTAGTATCACCTGAAACCCGTCCTGCCAAACGCGCCAAGGACTCCGGCGTTCTGCCTTCGGCAATTTTTTCAATGCCTTTATGCACATAACCCAAGCGTTCTTCCAGATTTAATATCAGTTCGCCGACCGCCTGAAAGCGAAAATGTCCCGGTTCAATAATACCGGCATGCACAGGCCCGACTGGAATCTCATACACACCCGCGCCATGCGATTGTACAAAGGGATAGTGCATATCCGGCGGGGTAATAGCCTCCGGCGTTCCTTGCGCGGGAAAATCTTTGCGTAATGGGAAAGTGTCTTCCGGCCATGCTTGATGTCGAGTCCAACGCCGATTATCAGGATGCCCGACAAACAGAATGCCGAACATATCCTGGGTATGCCGTTCGCTACGATTAGCAGCTGGATAAACCGTAGCCTGTGAACGCAGTTGTGGTTGCAGTTCAGCACTTATGGTTCGTAATAACACATAAGTGCCCTCTTTTTCAAAACAGGCATTGATAAAAAACTGCGTCTCAAACTGTTCCGCCCAACCGGCCACCCAGCGTAAATTTGCCTGGAATGCCAATTCAGCAAAGCGCTGCCAATGGGTCGTTTCAATTTGCCATAAAAGAGTTGAAGGAGAATCAATTTGGGTAATGGTAATATCAGAACTGAGCTGGTTTAAAAAATCGCTTGTCCAGTTTGAAGAACTCATAAGGGTGTGCTCCCTGAAATTAAAACAGTCGCCTGGGAAAACCAGTTAGCCAGAAACGTAGGGATAGACAAGCCCAGCCAGAGAACTAGCGCCAGATGGATCATGACCGGCCAGAGGTTAGCTTTTACAGGATGCTGCGCTTCCGGTTTTACGCCATAAACCATGGGTTGTATATGCCGAAACAGTCCCGCAAA
>JAYTJI010000512.1:0-7992 GCA_043731245.1 Methylococcaceae bacterium
TAGCTACATTCTTTTTGTGGACAGACTTTTTCTACGCCACGTCTTTTTGTTTCTTTTACAGTCAAAATAGGCCAATGACATTCCGGGCAGCTTTCTTTAATTGGTGCATTCCAGAGCGCATAATCACATTTTGGATAGCCCGAACAGGAATAGAAAATTTTGCCATTGCGTGATTTTCGTTTGAGGATTGCACCTTTTTTGCATTGAGGACATTCAACGCCGGTGTCCGCAGGTTTTTCTAAAGGCTCAATATGCTTACATTTCGGGTAAGCGCTACAGCCGATGAATTTGCCATAGCGACCTATTTTAAAAACTAACGGCGATTCGCATTGGGGACAGACTCTACCTTCTACAGTTTCGGGTTCATCGGTAGCGCCAGCGTCGTCATTCAGATTTCGGGTATAAGAGCATTCAGGGTAGTTAGTGCAGCCGATAAATCGGCCATTTCTTCCCAAGCGGATAGATAGTGGGCTGCTGCATTCAGGGCATTTTTCATCAATGGCTTCTTGAGTCACATCTTTACGTTGGACGCTTTCTTCTTTTTCATGGATCAATGTTGTGAAAGGCTTCCAGAATTCGTGCATCAATGGAATCCAGTCCTTTTCGCCACGGGAAACTGCATCCAATTCATCTTCCAAATTAGCCGTAAAATCGTAATCGACGTATTTTGTAAAGTGTTCAGTCAGAAATTTATTAACGATTCTGCCGACATCGGTAGGGTAAAATCGCTTGGTGTCTAAGGTGACATATTCGCGGTTTTGCAGAGTTGAAATAATTGATGAATAGGTTGAAGGCCGCCCTATGCCGTGTTCTTCCAGGGATTTTACTAAACTGGCCTCGCCGTAACGTGGTGGTGGTTCGGTAAAATGCTGTCCTGCAATAATGTCATTAAGTATTACTGGACGACCTTCTTCGAGAGGTGGTAAAAAACTTTCTTTATCATCACTTTCTTTGCTGTCATCCTTTCCTTCCAGGTAAACGGCCATAAACCCGGGCGTGGCAATAGTCGAGCCTGTTGCCCTAAAGATGTGCTTACCATCGCCGCAGCTCAGGTCAACAGCGACCATATTGAGTGTGGCATGAAGCATCTGACAAGCTATAGTGCGCTTCCAGATCAAATCGTAGAGTTTGTACTGCTCCGCACTCAGGTAATTTTTTATCTGGTTGGGTAAATATCTGGGTGATGTCGGGCGGATCGCTTCGTGAGCTTCCTGGGCGTTTTTTGATTTAGTCTTAAATAACCTGGGCTCTTTGGGTACATTGTTAGCACCGTAAGTCTCTGCAATCAAAGTGCGAATTTCCTCGACGGCTTCTATTGACAAATTAACCGAATCAGTACGCATGTAAGTAATCAGACCGGCTGTTTCACCGCCTATATCAATACCTTCATACAGTTGCTGGGCAACTATCATGGTGCGCTTGGTAGTAAACCCTAATTTACGCGAAGCTTCCTGTTGCAGTGTCGAGGTAATAAAAGGTGGGGCAGGGTTGCGTTTTTGCTGTTTCTTTTCCAGCTTGGCGACTAATAATTGACCATCCGCAGCGGCTAATAATGTTTGTTTGGTTTTTTCTGCCAATTCATCATGGGTAATGCTGAATTGATTGAGCTTTTCCCCATCGAAATGAGTCAGTTTGGCTTTAAAAGCTTGTTCATGCGCTGTCAATGCAGCGTCAATAGACCAGTATTCACGGGTTTTAAAAGCTTCTATTTCCAGTTCGCGCTCTACGATCATGCGCAATGCCGGGCTTTGTACGCGACCGGCCGAAAGGCCTCTGCGGATTTTTTTCCATAACAAAGGTGAGAGGTTAAAACCGACCAGATAGTCCAGGGCACGGCGTGCCTGTTGCGCATTGATTAAATTGACGGCTAATTTCTCAGGATTGGCAATCGCTTCAGTGACCGCTTTTTTAGTGATTTCATGAAAAACTACCCGATGCACCGGTTTATCTTTGAGTAATTTTTTTTCTTTCAGTAGTTCATACAAGTGCCAGGAAATAGCTTCACCTTCTCTATCCGGGTCGGTTGCCAGATATAAAGTATCTGCTGATTTAAGCGCTTTGCTGATAGCCTGAACGTGGCGTTGATTGCGGTCAATGACTTCATATTTCATTGCAAAGTCATTATTCGGGTCAACGGCACCTTCTTTAGGAATAAGGTCGCGGACATGCCCATAAGAGGCTAAAACCTGAAAGTCTTTGCCTAAATACTTCTCTATGGTTTTTGCTTTTGCAGGTGATTCTACAATGACAAGATTTTTACTCATTTAAGGTTCAAAGTGAAAGGTGAAAGGCAAGGTGAAATGTGCATATTTCTTAACCTTGAACGCTAGTGTAAATAAGTAGGGACAAGATCATAGACAATATCTTCCATTCTGGAAAAAGCGATTTCCTCATCAGGTTGGCTAAGCAAGACCATTAATACGATCCATTTCAGTTTTTCCATGG
This sequence comes from Methylococcaceae bacterium, assembly GCA_043731245.1. GTDB lineage: Bacteria > Pseudomonadota > Gammaproteobacteria > Methylococcales > Methylomonadaceae > Methylobacter_C. The sequence continues at coordinate 2,446 of JAYTJI010000512.1, forward strand.
ATATATCTTCATTTTCCAGCGCCATTGCCCGGTCGATGACAATTTCCCGGTTGGCTGAATTTAAAATACCACTTTGCTCAAGAAACATAATGAGATTGCGGGATTCAAGGTCAAGTTTAGCTATTTCCTGAGCGCAGAAAATACGGAACGCAGGCGCAACAGGAGGCTTGATGGCTCGTTGCAGGCTTAGAGAGTCAAGCCAATCGAATGCTTTGTTAACCTCGCAAGACTCAAAGCCTGCTTCCAGTAATTCTGTTCTGATGGCATCGCTATCAGGAAGCATTTCAATTTCATCTTCCATATAATTTTCAAATAAATATATCAGGACATCAAAAATATTTTCTTTCATAAAGGTGTTTGCAGGTTTTAAATTATTTTACTCTTAGATAGCAACCGCCAGCGGTTGCTTCCAGGTAACCTTGAAGCTCCAAAATCAGTAGCATTGAGGAAAGGACTTCGACAGACTCGCCGGTATTTTCAACCAGACTATCAATGGAAGTTGGGCTAAACATGACATGATTCAATAATGTTTGTTGCTCCAGGTCAAGTGTTGATTGCATTGTGAAGGATGGTGTTTTGTCATCTTGTTGATAATAAAGGTTTAATTCTTCAAGTATGTCCTGGGTAGTTTCAACAAGTTTTGCGCCTTCACGGATCAGTGCATTACAGCCTCGTGCCAGAGGGTTATGGATAGATCCGGGGATAGCAAAAACCTCACGGTTTTGTTCTAAAGCCATTCGGGCGGTAATTAATGAACCGCTTTGTTTAGCCGCCTCAACAACCAGTAAACCTTGACACAGGCCGCTGATAATGCGGTTTCGTCTTGGAAAATGATTTGCTTTGGCGGTCGTGCCGGGTGGAAACTCTGAAATCATTACGCCGGTATTGACAATTTCAGTGGCCAATTCTTTATGTCTGGCGGGATAGACGCGATCCAGCCCGGTGCCCGCTACGGCAATAGTGTAACCTTTCGCATGTATCGCGCCTCGATGGCTGGCTGCATCTATGCCTAAAGCTAAGCCACTGGTGATAACAAAACCGTATTGGCTCAGTGTCTTGGCAAAACTGAAGGCAGTTTCCTCGCCTAAAGTCGAGGGGTTGCGGCTACCAACAATGGCAATCTGAGAATGCGAAAGTAAATCAGAATTGCCGCGTATAAACAAAATTGGCGGCGGGTCAGCAATTTCCTTTAGTTGCGACGGATAGTGGGCATCGTTAAAAGTGATGATACTATTGTTTTTTTGCTCCAGCCAAGATAAATCATAGTCTATCATTGCCCAGTCCGGATTTTTTATAACATGAATAATGTCGTTTTTTAAGCCTAAAGCTGAAAGCGCTGCTGTCGATTCCGCAAATAGCTGCGCGGGTGTGTGCGTTTGCAGCAAGCTAAGAAATGTACGACAACCGACTCCTGGCGTGCGTAATAGTGCAAGCCAGTATTTTAAGTCGTGGTTAATTGATTGCGTAGTTGTATTCAGCGGGTTTGAGCTTTATCTAAGAGGTGAATGGCCTGAGTGGCTTTCATTATCAACGCATAACTAACGCGCTCAAAGGGGCGAAAAACCATCAAGGTACCGGCGATTTCATCGGGTAGTTTAACGACACCGTTTTTAACGGCGCTGTATGAGTCATTGATAACCTTTCCCCGTTGATAGATAGTCAGCTCGTGTCCAGCCAGAAGGCCATCTTTAGTGCCTTTGTCTATGACAACTACATTATAGCGGCCTATTTGAGAAACGCCGCCAAGAACGCTGATAATGCTACTGCTTATAGATTTTTCAGGGGGTCTTGGAAAATAATTTAAGGTGATTTCTCCCTCAGTGCTGGGCATAACCCGGTCACCTTTACGTATCTCACTGTTTGATTTGGTGATCGCTAATGTTGCCGGGTCACCCGGCTGCTGCAATGAGGCATCCGCAATATACGTGGCTTCGTAGCCTAAAACTTCTCCAGTTTCAGGGCTAATATAAGCATTCCCTTCGCGAAAAATAGTATAAGACAAGTTTCCCGTATTAGTTATCGAACGCACATACAGCCTGTCACCCGCGCCTCCAACGAGATGTTCCCCGGCAAGCTCAACAACATAGGGTGCGTTGTTAAGCTCGTTTTTGGATACCACTTTGGGCGTGGTTAAGAACTTGGCGATAGACGCATTAGGGATTAATGCAATCGCTTGTTTGAAAGTTGTTTCTCTAATACACGGTAGTAGCTTTCCATCTTCGGAAACAGCATACTCAGTTCGACCATTTTTAACATCGTCCTCATTTAGAACGCAGGTAGAATCAGTTGAGGAATTAGTTTGTAGTTCATTTCTGGACAAGCTAAGCTGCGGCCTTCCGTTAACCATGGAAAAATAGATAGTATCGCCCGGATAAATCAGGTGGGGATTTTTAATTTGAGAATTATTACTCCACAGCTCAGGCCATTGACTAGGTTGATTTAAAAACTTACCGGATATATCCCATAAAGTATCGCCTGTAACAACGGTGTATTGATCTGGATGACTAGGGTTTAATTGTATTTCATCGGCCCAACTGGTGCTGATGAAGAAAAAAACCATAAATCCAAAGAGTGTTCGAAAAGCCATATTAATTCCTGGGGAGTCTTTATTTAGTGGTATACATTCAAAGTTTATATGAATTCATATAGAATTCCAGTATTCAATTATTTTTAGTGGTGAGTTTGTTGAGTATTTTAACTATTCTCGAGTTTCCAGATGAGCGATTGCGTAAAAAAGCCGCAGTGGTGAAAACGGTCGATGATAAAATCAAAAGATTAGTCGATGATATGCTTGAAACCATGTATCAATCGCATGGCGTAGGATTGGCGGCGACACAGGTGGATGTGCATCAACGGGTCATTGTGATTGATGTTAGTGAAGAAAAAGATTCCCCCTTGTTTTTAATAAATCCTGAAATCACTGAAAAGGATGGCGTTAAAGAGTCCGAAGAAGGCTGTCTTTCGGTGCCCGGTTTTTTTGAGACGGTAAAGCGTGCCGAGCATATTAGGGTAAAAGCGCTCAACAGAGACGGCCAGTCCATTGAGTTTGAAGCCAGGGATTTGCTGGCGGTATGCGTACAGCACGAAATGGATCATTTAAATGGAAAATTGTTTGTTGATTATATTTCGTCGTTGAAAAGGCAGAGGATTAAGAAGAAGTTGGAAAAAATTCATAAAATGGAAAAAAGCTAATCATGAAGATTATTTTTGCCGGAACCCCAGAGTTTGCCGTACCTAGTTTGCAGATGCTACTGGTTTCTAGTCACGAAGTTTGCGCCGTATACACACAACCCGATCGCCCGGCAGGTAGAGGACAGCACAAGCACGCAAGTCCAGTTAAAGAGCTGGCTTTAAAGCACGACATTCCGGTGTTTCAGCCGCCTTCTTTAAAGGCTGATGAGGAATTAAAGCAACTGGCGTCATTTAACGCTGATATCGTCGTGGTAGTTGCCTACGGCATGATATTAACCCAGGCTGCACTGGATGTACCTCGATTAGGTTGTATTAATGTACATGGCTCACTGTTGCCACGTTGGCGGGGAGCCGCACCTATCCAACGGGCATTAATGTCGGGTGATGAAAAAACCGGTGTAACCATTATGCAAATAGTCCGCAAACTGGATGCAGGTGATATGTTGCACAAGGAAGAATATGTTATTGGGGCTAACGATACGGCCAACGATTTACATAATAAATTAGCCGAACTGGGTGCGGTAGGCCTGAGTAAAGTATTGGCACAAATCAAAGAAGGGACGCTACACCCAGAACCGCAGGATGAAGATTTGGTGACTTACGCCGAAAAACTAACAAAAAGCGAGGCGATCATCGACTGGGCACAATCAGCGAGTACCTTAGCCCTAAAAGTAAGGGGTTTAAACGCCTGGCCTGTGGCGCAGACGCTTTATAAAGGTAATGTATTACGCATCTGGCAGGCCGAAGCAATATCATCAATAGATACTGATTTAACGCCCGGTATCATCAGCAGTGTAAGTAAAAATATAGATGTAGCAACCGGAAAAGGGCTGTTACGGTTGCATGAAGTTCAGCTTCCGGGGGGGAAACGCATGACAGCCCAGGCGTTTTTAAATGCTCATCATGTTGATGGTGTGAAACTCGGTTGAATACACGATTGATTGCAACGCGGATATTGTCAAAGGTATTGCAGGACGGTCAGTCGCTAACGGCCGCTCTGGATAACGCTTTACAGGCGGTTGAGTCCGGTAAAGACAGGGCTTTCATACAAGCGCTCTGTTATGGTGTTTGCAGATATTATCATTGGCTGGATTTTATTTTGAGTGAATTACTGGATAAACCGCTCAAAGACCAGGATGTTAAGGCATTGGCTTTAGTGGGCTTATACCAGCTTAAGTACATGCGGGTAAAACCTCACGCCGCTGTCTCTGAAACCGTATTAGCTGCCCGTAAAAAGCCCTGGGCTAAAGCGCTTATTAACGCGCTGCTTCGAAGCTATCTGAGAGAACAGGATAACCTTGAGCAGAAAGCCGATAACGTTCATTATGCCGCAGTAAGCCATCCTGATTGGCTAATCAAGCAAATTGAGCAGGATTGGCCGCAGCAAGCGCAGCAAACTCTGCTGGAAAACAACCGGCAACCGCCTATGGCGTTGCGTGTCAATCTTGCGCTCATTAGCCGGGATCAGTATTTACAACTGTTAAGCGAGCAGGGCATGGAGGCAGTCACCGTCAGCTTCTGCCTTTCAGCGATCATTCTGGATAAACCGGTAGGGGTTGATTTATTGCCTGGCTTTGCTGAAGGGCTGGTTTCCGTTCAGGATATTGCCGCGCAATTGGCCGCTGGGTTATTGGATGTGCAAGCCGGACATCGGGTATTGGATGTGTGTGCCGCACCCGGTGGTAAAGCCGCGCATATTCTTGAATATCAACCGCACACAAGAGAATTAGTGGCGGTTGATATAGACGCATCCCGAATGCAGCGGGTCAGCGACACTCTGCAACGCTTAAAGCTGCCCGCCACATTGGTGGTAGGTGATGCAGCAAAACCTCAAGACTGGTGGGATGGGCAGCTTTTTAATCGAATTTTATTGGATGCGCCGTGTTCGGCATTAGGCGTTATTCGCCGGCATCCTGACATCAAGCTATTACGCCGGGCTGAAGACATTAAGCCCTTGCAGGTTTTGCAGAAAAACATTCTGAACGCTGTCTGGCCGCTGTTAGCGCCTGGGGGCATCATGCTCTACGCGACTTGCTCTATCCTAAAGCAAGAAAATGAAGAGCAGATCGATGTTTTTTTAGCGGAACATCCCGATGCAGTCGAATTATCTATTGATGCTGCTTGGGGTTTCGCCGGGAGTCATGGGCGGCAGATTATGACTGGTGAATTAGCAATGGATGGCTTTTATTATGCGCGGCTAGCTAAATCCCGATGATTAGCTTTACTGGAGTCGCGTCAAATAGGGCTGTATCCAGCCTATATAGTGTTTGAACGAAAAAGCCACAAGCCACGCTACAAAAGGGATGCCTCGATTTATTAGGCGCGAAGATTTTTTATCCAACCTTGTCGTTTTGC
>JAYTJI010000513.1:0-2630 GCA_043731245.1 Methylococcaceae bacterium
CGTTATACCTTTTTACGTTATACCTTTTTGGGAAATCGAAATAGCTGACTTTGCAAAGCGAGATAAAATAACTTTCTTGAGCTATCGTTTTTTGATAGCATGTTACTCATGAGAGCTAAACACGTTAAAACCTTGCAGGCTATTTTTACTAAACCAACTTCTACATCGCTTGAATGGGTGCGTATCGAAGCACTGTTCATTGCACTGGGGTGTTGTGTTATTGAAGGGCGCGGTTCTCGTGTCCGCTTCGAGTTTAATGGCAAAATTACTGCGTTCCACCGTCCGCATCCTGCCAAAGAAGCCAAGCCATATCAGGTTGAGCAAGCTCGCGACTTTTTAATTGCTATCGGAGCTAATAATGAACACACTGATTTATAAAGGTTACACAGCTCGCATTGACTTTGATGACCGCGACAATATTTTGATTGGCAAATTGCTTGGTATTGGCGACTTAATTAGTTTTCATGCTGATAATGTTACTGAATTACATGCAGCGTTTGAAGAAGCTGTGGATGATTATCTTGAAACGTGTGAAAAAATTGGTAAATCGCCTGAGAAACCAGTTAATGGAAAAATATTGTTAAGGGTTCCGCCTGAAATTCATGCTGCGGCTCTAGTTAAAGCACAAGCAGTTGGAAAAAGCCTTAATCAATGGGCTATTGATGCGCTGCGTCGAGAAGTTAGTGCTTAAATTACATTGCATTGCAAAATCTGGCATTTTTGTCCAGTGGTGGTTTGGCTCTTGTGCTTAGTTTGGCTGTATAACATTTCAATCAACGGGACTGGCCTTGATACTTGCGTGTTTTCTTACAGCGTTCCAGCCAGCCCGTTATTTCTACGTTATGTCCCACTAGGATAGAGAATGTCGCAACAAAATTGGAACGCATCCGAATATGTAAAACACGCTTCATTTGTGCCAACAATGGCAAATAATGTAGTGTGTTTATTGGATCCTAAAGAAGGTGAAGCCATCCTTGATGTCGGCTGTGGAGATGGCGAGCTTACTCAAAAACTTCAAGAAAAAGGTTGCTCGGTCATAGGAATTGACTCTAGTCTCAGCATGATTGAAACAGCAAAAAACCGTGGAATAGAATCTTATGTTATGGATGGGCATAATATACTGTATCAAAATAAATTTGATGCCGTTTTTAGTAATGCTGCACTGCACTGGCTAACCCAACCGGAAAAAGCAATTAAGGGCGCATACTTAGCACTGAAGGAGAATGGGCGCTTTGTTGCGGAATTCGGTGGTAAAGGAAATATCGCAGCTTTATTAAAAGCGATGCAAGAGGTATTTGAAGAAAATGCCGGTTTTGGTCAGTTTCATCTGCCTTGGTTCTTTCCATCTGTCGAAGAATATCAAGGGCTACTTGAGCAGGCTGGATTCCATGTCAAATATATTGAGCTTATCCCAAGGCCAACGCCTCTAAAAAGTGGTGTTGAAAAATGGCTGGAAATATTCGCAGAGGGTATTACAAGCCATCTGAGCCAAGAACAAAAAACTGTTTTTTTAGGCTCAGTGAAAGACAAGCTTCTTTCTGTTCTTTATACAGAACAAAGCGGATGGGTTGCAGATTATGTGCGATTACGGTTTGAAGCGACAAAGACATAACATTACGCTCAAGCGGGACGCGCCTTTTCGTGGCGGTTTTGAAGGTTTGTTGTTTTTTCAGCTTCGGTGGCTTCGCTTATCTTCCGTGACAGGCGCGCCCCTTAGCTTTACGTTGGGCGTCTGTTACCAGACTCATGAGATTTGAGCAGTGATTAATCCGGCAGCGCCAGACAAAACCTTCGAAGCTTTCTGGGCGGAACTCTCAGCCTTGAATCCGACCCTTAGTCCGTATATCTGGACCCCAGCAATTCCTAAGCCGGTCACACGGATAGGAAAGTTCTATGGGAGGGCATTTACAGTTTCTGCGATTACCGAGAGCTCTGTGACAATTGATTCGCCGGACATTCACGGCGTAGTGGAAGTACCGCGTGAATCATTCGAGATCATATATGCCGATTGGCGTAAATATAGATACGAAAGTCTTGCAAGCACAAATTCGCAAGAAACACTGCACGTCATAAGCATCATCGAACATGTTGTGCAGACATGGGTGCGCCGTGAGGAGCGAACTAAGCTGATTGAGTTGGCTCGAACCGCTGAACTACCTGACGGCATCTTTTGGGTCGTCAGCTACAACGGCCTTGGTCGGATTCTTGGTCCCTCGCCAGTGGGAGAGCCGATGTCAATTAAGGAAGTCTTTCCCGACCATTCGCCGGCAGCTTTATCGGAGCTAGAGTTGGCGGCGACTAAACTATTCAATACAAGTGCCACAAGTATAGAAAAGCTGGCGGCGGAACATCCGGGCTTTGATAAAGCAGTCTATCGGTCAGTAGTGGCGAGAACTCAGTGGGCCGATAGATAACATGACTAGCGCATGTATCGAGATGCCCAACCCTGCAGTCAACAGGACGCTGCGCGATGAAGCCGCGCAGCGCCTGTTACTTTGAACGTTAGACCACACGAATGGGCTATGACGTTAATTTAAAGCAAAAATTTGCCAAACGTCGCAAAAAATGCTATTAAGTGTGACGAAGTGAACTTGACGTATAACAAGTTAATACGAACAAGTTCACTTCGT
>JAYTJI010000514.1:0-5463 GCA_043731245.1 Methylococcaceae bacterium
CCTAGCCAGAACCCGGCCAGTCGAGCCACTTTTGGTAAGCGCTCAGGGCCTATTACCAATAAACTGACCAAGCCAATCATAATAAGCTCGGAAAACCCTATATCGAACATATCAGACTTTTTCGTTTTTCTTGGAAGTGACTTCGCCGTCTATGGGTTCATCTTCATTTTCGGCGTGTTTTTTGCCTTCTTCACCCTCTTTAACAGCGGCACGAAAACTTTTGATGGCGCCACCCAAATCCGTGCCTATATTCCGTAGTTTTTTTGTGCCAAAAAGCACAATAACGATGACTAATATGACTAATAATTCTTTAATGCCGATGCCCATTTCTTACTCCAGTGATGGATTAATATTATTTGCTGCGCTGTGCTTTTTCATCCAGGCCAGACAAGCCAAAACGGCGTTGCAATTCCTGCAACACATCATCCGGCCCTAAACCCTGGTCTGCGAGCAATACCATACAATGAAACCACAGATCAGCCGTTTCATAAATAATTTGTTGTTTGTTGCCATCTTTGGCAGCAATAACCGTTTCTGTCGCTTCTTCGCCTATTTTTTTCAAAATAGCATCCAGTCCCTTTGCATAAAGGCTGGCTACATAAGACTTATCGGCTGATTCCAGTTTACGCTGTTCCAGAATTTGGGCTAATTGGTGTAATACGTCACTCATTTTTGCATAACTCGTTTTCGCCAATAGTCAGGTGATCGATGAAGATGCGCTATCGCCACAACCAATATTTCATTACTGCGAACTTGATAAATGACTGCATAGGGAAAACGCTTGGTTTGGCATCTGCGTGTCCGCTTACTCAATGGTTGCCAAGCCTCTGGATAGAGTTTGATCCGTTCTATAGCCGACTGAACCTCTTTAAGAAACTGAATACCAAGACCGAATTTTTGAGCTTGATAATATTCAATGCAACTGTCCAACTCTTTTTCAGCCTGGTCTAAAAAATGTACCTTCACTCTGTTTGATATTTATTAACTAGTTGCTCGAAAGAAATAGCCCCTACTTCCCCAGAGTCATAAGCATCAATACGGCTTTCTGCTTCTACTGCCCACAACTCAGTTATTGCCAGCTCTGGTTGCTCAATACTCGCAAGGATTTTTTCCGCCAAAGCGACTCTATTAAGTGGGGGCAACATCAATGCTTCTTTAAGGATTTTTTGCTCTAACATAATGTTGGCTCCATCGTTTTGGCTATAAGGAGAATATTACTATCAATGTTTTTATCATGGAACTTAACTTTTGTTTTTATAGATTATCTCCGGGCTTTTCAACACCGGTTCTACGGGCTCCCACTGCCCATCAACCAAACGACGGTAAAAACAGCTTTCACGTCCGGTATGACAAGCAATTCCGCCTTCTTGTTCAATTTTAAGCAGGATAACATCCTCATCACAATCCAGAAACATACCCATTACTTTCTGTCTATGACCTGATTCTTCACCTTTGCGCCATAATCGATTACGTGATCTTGACCAGTAAACTGCATAACCTTCCGCGACTGTTAAATTTAATGATTCACGATTCATCCAGGCAAACATGAGTACTTTTCCGGTGTCAGCCTGCTGTGCGATAACAGGTATCAGACCCTCTTCAGTCCAGCGTATCTCATCCAGCCACGAAACACTCATAAGCGCATCTCTATGCCGCGTGCTGCCATGTGTTCTTTGGCTTGCTGAATCGTATATTCGGCAAAGTGAAAAATACTGGCCGCCAATACGGCATCCGCTTTGCCTGCAATCACGCCATCAGCCAAATGATCCAGACACCCTACGCCGCCTGAGGCAATGACGGGTACGGTCACCGCCTCGCTAATAGCGCGGGTTAGCGGTAAATCAAAACCTTCCCGCGTGCCGTCTCTGTCCATACTGGTAAGTAGAATTTCCCCTGCACCGTATTCAACCATTTTTTTGGCCCAGCCAATGGCTTCTATACCGGTCGATTTACGGCCACCGTGCGTAAAAATTTCCCAACGATCGGCTTCGCCCGGTTGGCTGACTTTTTTGGCGTCGATAGCCACCACTATACATTGCGAGCCAAAACGCTGCGCAGCTTCGCGGACAAAATCCGGGTTAAACACTGCCGCACTGTTAATGCCGACTTTATCCGCTCCCGCATTGAGCATACGGCGAATATCGTCCAACGTTCTGATGCCTCCACCTACCGTCAACGGAATGAATACTTCACTGGCCACTTGCTCAACGACATGAACAATTGTGTCGCGGTTATTATGCGTGGCGGTAATGTCTAAAAAAGTAATTTCATCTGCGCCTTCACGGTCATAGCGTCTGGCGACTTCTACGGGGTCACCGGCATCCCGAATGTCAACAAATTTAACGCCTTTAACAACGCGGCCATTGTCGACATCCAAACAGGGAATAATCCTTTTAGCTAAACTCATGACACACTAAACGATTGCGCTAACTTTTCGGCCTCAGCAAAATCCAGCGTGCCTTCATAAATGGCGCGTCCGGTAATTGCGCCCATGATGCCTTCATGAGCCACAGCGCCCAAAGCTTTAATATCGTCGATATTGGTAATGCCACCCGAGGCAATAACGGGAATGGTAATCGCCCGCGCCAAGCGTGCGGTCGCTTCCACATTAACACCCTGCATCATGCCATCTCTGGAAATGTCGGTGTAAATAATAGCTTCCACACCGTCGGCTTCAAAGTGCTTCGCTAAATCGATTACATCATGTTTGGATAGCTTAGACCAGCCATCAATCGCCACTTTACCGTCTTTGGCATCCAGGCCAACAATGATATGCCGGGGATATTCCAACGCCATATTACTGACGAAATGCGGTTCATTAACGGCTTTTGTGCCAATGATAACGTATTCCACCCCAGCATCCAGATAAGCCTGAATAGTCTCCTCATCACGGATACCACCGCCTATTTGCACCGGTACATCAGGGAAAGCAGAGACTATCGCTTTAATAATGTTGGCATTGACCGGTTTGCCGGCAAAAGCGCCATCCAAATCGACCAAATGTATTCTTTTTGCGCCCGCTGCAACCCAGCGCCCAGCAACAGCCACGGGGTCATCAGAAAAAACCGTGTCATCTTCCATGCGTCCCTGGCGTAAACGCACACATTTTCCATCTTTCAAATCGATAGCGGGTATTAACAACATAACTACTGAATCCTTAACAACGGTGGAAATTTATACGTGGCCATCCCAATGTAAAAAGTTGTTTAACAGTTGTAAACCAACTGCCTGACTTTTTTCCGGGTGAAATTGTACGGCAAAAACATTATCTTGAGCCAAAGCACAGGCAAAAGTATCGGGATAGTTCGTGGTCGCCGCTACCGCAGATGGGTCATCAGGTATTGCATAATAACTATGCACGAAATAAAAACGGCTGTCTTGTGGAATGTTATCCCATAACGGGTGCGGCCTTTGACGCACTTGATTCCAGCCCATGTGTGGAATTTTTAAGTTATTTCCTTGGCTATCCTTTGACCCGTCGGCGAAACGAACGACATGCCCTGAAAAAATATTCAAGCATTCGGTTTGGCCGTTTTCCTCATTATCCGTTAATAATGCCTGCATGCCTAAGCAAATACCCAGCAACGGTTTTGTTTTAGCTACGCTTTGAATAACCGCAGATAACCCCGATTGATTGAGCGCCTGCATACAATCGCGTATCGCTCCGACTCCGGGGAAAACCACACGATCTGCTTGCAGAATCACATCGGCATCAGCAACGATTTGCACATCTACATCAGGGGCGACATGTTGTAGTGCTTTTGCAATTGAATGCAAATTACCCATTCCGTAATCAATAACAGCGACAGAAGACATAAGACAAATTCAAGGTTTAAAATTCAAGGCTAAAGACTGCCTTTGGTTGACGGCATTATACCTGCCATTCTGGAATCTGCGGTAATTGCCATGCGTATGGCACGGCCCAGGGCTTTAAAAATGGTTTCTGCAACATGATGAGCGTTTGCGCCCTTCAAGCTATCAATATGCAAGGTGACACCGGCATGATTGACAAAACCCTGAAAAAACTCCCTGAACAAATCCACGTCAAAACTGCCTATCATGGCTTTCGGGTATTTAACGTCATAGAACAAGCCGGGGCGACCGGAAAAATCAATGACGACCCGTGACAAGGCTTCATCCAAAGGGACGTATGAATGCCCGTAACGATAAATGCCTTTTTTATCGCCGATGGCTTTGGTAAACGCCTGACCTAAAGTAATGCCAATATCTTCAACGGTGTGATGGGCATCGATATGCAAATCGCCTTTGGCATTAATGTCCATATCGATCAGCCCATGCCGGGCGATTTGATCCAACATGTGATCAAGAAAGGGTACACCTGTGACGAATGAGGATATACCCGTTCCATCCAGATTGATTTTAATCTTAATTTGAGTTTCGAGCGTATTACGCTCTACTTCAGCGATTCTTTGAGTCATGGTTTTTAAAGATAAGATGGAGAAGTTTTTTTGCCCACTATTGCCTGATAAAAACGGCGGGCATTTAAGCTTAAAATATAAGTTTGGGATTAAAAGGAAATTCAACAAAAACTCATTTGAGTATTTACTTTAAATCGATCAAGACTAAATCATCTACATGATTAAAGTCCGAATCATAGGTTATTAAAGGAATATTGTTGACTATACAGGTCGCAGCAATCCAAATATCATTTTCTGGAATTGGTTTTCCTTTGTTTTTTAATTTCTTGCGCGTTGCTGCGTACTCTTGTGCGATCAACTCGTGAATATTCAATAAATGGCAGCTATTAATAAAATTAATACATTTCTGTTCATTTTCCTGACTCCTCGCTGAGTTCTTTGCGCCAAATAACAATTCACCACAGACGGTTACTGGTAAGTAAATAGTTTGATAATCGTTTAATCGGTCAATGATATTTTTCTTATTATTAAAAATATCTATCACAATATTGGTATCAAGCGCTATTTTCTCTTTCACCATTCACCTTCAATTTTATTGAATTCAGTATCAATGGTTGTTCGCATGGCTTGGGCATCGTCATCATCAAGACAACCTGCAAATTGCATGATAGGACTTTTTTGTTTAGGCTGAATTTGTATATTTTGCTTAACCAGTTGCAATATTTCAAAGAGTTGCGACAATGTTGTCGGATTATCAATTGTTTCTATTTCAGCAATAAGCTGTTGTTTTACCATCATTGTTTTTACCTCGAGATCATTGCTTAGTATCATAGGTTAAGTTAGAGTGTGCGTAACCCAGCATCGGGCCGCTTCTACTGTTGGGTTTCGTACCTCAACTTACTACCCTCTATGTGGAAAATGGTTCAAAGTGGACTTGCGCAACCAGCCAGAAATTCATCATCAGCACGCTTGCCGCAGCACCCAAACGACCAGCCAAAATATCAGCCTCACTTTTTATCCCACTGATCAGCCATAAACTTTTCAAACCATTCTGATTGTGCATAAGTTCGTTGGCAGACAGTTG
>JAYTJI010000515.1:0-1294 GCA_043731245.1 Methylococcaceae bacterium
ATAAGAAAATTTATTCACCAGCTCTTTATTAAAGGTATCCGCCACATTACCATTTAACGGCACAATAAACTTTTTCAAATTAAATTGCTGGCCGATAAATTCTCCGGTGGTATTGTTGTCGCTAATACCCAGTTCTGCGCCTGTGACCCCCTTGTTTTGAATAAAAGCATCCAGATTGGATAACGGCGGCGGTACGTTCTGCTCTTGCGTCAAATAAGCAATATTAATAACCTGCTTAGCTTTTGCATAAACAGGATCGACGCTAAATAACGGGATAATTAATAAAATATTAATCATTATCCGAAAGGCCAAGTTAATTGATGTCATCATTTTCTAACAAAAAAAGTTCCTGTTTTCTAATTCTAGCCGATTCACAAACTTTTTTTTAGATTTCGCAAAAGTTCACTACATTCGGCAAGTCAATTTGCTATTGATACCGCGCAAAAGCGCCTAAGCTCCCTGTGCGTTCAGGTTTAGCTAAAAGTTATACCCCCTTTCTCAGAAGGGGGAGGTCGGGATGAGGAAAGGTTATAGAGTCCTGAATTTATTAAGATACATTGGGGTAGGCATATTGAGTGTCTGGCAAACTAAAAAACAAGTTTCTATAGCTTATCTACAACGGTTCAAACAAAGCCGTCAAATCATCGGCAGTCAATTTCAATGATTCTTCTTTAGTGCCGCCTTTGTAAATGCTTTCAGCCAGTGCGCGTTTTCTGTCCTGCATGGCAATAATCTTTTCTTCCACGGTATTTTCAGTGATAAGTTTGTAAACAAAAACGGGTTTATCCTGACCGATACGATGAGCGCGGTCTGCGGCCTGGCTCTCTGCGGCGGGATTCCACCAGGGATCATAAATAATCACGGTATCGGCTTCGGTCAGATTTAAACCGACTCCACCTGCTTTTAAGCTGATGAGAAAAACATCCACCTCACCGCTTTTAAAGCGTTCAATCGCTTCATCGCGCTTGCGGGTTTGGCCGGTCAGTTTGCTGTAGGCTATTTTTCGGGCGTTTAATTCATCTTCAATCAATGCAATCATGCGGGTGAATTGGGAAAATACCAGAATTCTCCGGCCTTCTTCGAGTTGTTCAGGCAATATTTCCATTAACAGGTCAAGCTTGGCCGATTCTTTTACTTTTTGCGCTTCTTTTAGCGATAGTGTACGCGGATCACAACAGGTCTGGCGGAGCTTTAGCAAGGCATCCAAAATGGTGATGTGGCTGCGTGACAAGCCTTTTTCGGCAATCGCGTCGCGGACTTTTTTCTCCATGGTCAGACGAATGCTTTCGTACAA
>JAYTJI010000516.1:0-1720 GCA_043731245.1 Methylococcaceae bacterium
AGTATCATGACTCGCCTGACTCCTGCCTTGATCCATTCAATGGGCAAAATAAAACCCATTTTTGGAAATAAAACGTCTTGAATCTGTTTGCCTCAACACTCAACCCAAAATCTTTAGTTCAGGACACGACGATTGACAGACAAATCATCCAATAACATACAAAAGAAAAATCACTATGAAACTACAACATACTATTTTGTTATTAAGCCTAAGCTTTATCATTTCGGGCTGCATGCATCAATACAACCCTAATTCTGTTGCACATCAGAATATCCAGGCGGCTACTGCCCTAAAAACGGGAATGAGTGCTGATGAAGTGCAAAGAATCATGGGGGAGGAACCAATAAAAGTTCACGCGGAAGGAAACACGGCAGTATGGCAATATTGCGACACCCAATATGATCAGTCTAATTACGTAGCGCTATTTTTTTCAGTAGATTCCAACTTATTGGACAAAATAAATTACTACACCATATTTTGGAAGGAAACGGAGGATTATGTTTATCACAGTGACGGCGTACCTTTCTTTATGCACGAAGGGCAGAGGGATTGCCACCACTTTGCCCAAGATATGGGTGTCAAAATACCTGGAAAGATAGACTTCTATACAACCCAAAAAGACAGAGATGACGAAATGGAACGTAGGTGGCGGTGGCACGAGGCTGCACGCACCCAGTTTAATAATATAAATAATACAGGGGGAGCAATAATCGGCCCACGCTCCCCAGATGGACATTGTTGCAGATAATTGTAATTGGCCGTTCGATGATTTGCACATCCCAAAAATGTAGTTTGATAAGGGGTCAAGGACTAATTCTTCGTTGCCCTTAAAATGTTTACTTTTCGCGTTCACTGAAAATTGTATGACAAAAAAATATTTCACATTGCTTGCGCTGCCATTTATTTGGAATTTCAGTGTTTCTGTCAGTAACGCTGACATACGTACGACGGCAAACACATTAACACAAGCCGAATGGGCGTTGCTGCAAAACCGTGTGCAGCAGCAAAATACCAGTGTGATTACCATCGCAGACCCTGAACAGCAACGTTTATTACAATCTCAGAGCCGACAGATCAATACTACGGCGGCACATTTGGATGTGCTGGTCGCACAAATGCAAAAAGCGATGTTGGCAAATAAAGGCACAGGATTAACTGCCATACAAATCGGCATTCCTGTTCGCGTCGTAATAATGGAGCGCAGCATTAATGACAAAAAGTCGGTTCACGTTTTTATCAATCCTGAACTGCTACGGAAATCGTCCACTAAAACCAATTTTTGGGAGCGTTGCTTATCCTTGCCTGAGTTACGCAACCATTTAACTTTGCGCTCTGTCGATTTGACCATCCGCTATGAAAAAGCGGATGGTCAAATAACCACTGAGCTATTGACGGGGATGGAAGCCTCAGTATTTCAACAAGAATTAGATCATTTGAACGGTATCTTGTTGACAGACCATCACTCTTAATATGACTTGCTGGTTGCGGGTATTAATAGATTTAGACAAACAACCCCTCACACTGGCATCGGTAACGTTGTGTTCCTTGCCCGGTGCGACTGGGCTTGGTAGGTTGCTGCTACATTCGGGGCAGACGCAACTTGATAGCATGTCATGCGGCTGATGATGCAACAAATTACAGATTTAACCCGTTTGCCAAATCGGCAATACAAACGGCAGTCAAAAACTATCTACCCTGGCCCATTTTTAGGTTGACATAT
>JAYTJI010000517.1:0-3194 GCA_043731245.1 Methylococcaceae bacterium
CCAATCGCACCGCTACCATAGAGCAGAGTGGCCGGGCCGCGTAATACTTCGATGCGTTCCGCCAGTAATGGTTCGGTACTGGTTGCGTGGTCGGGGCTGATTGCCGAAACATCATTGCTGCCAATGCCATTGTTTAACACCCGCACACGCGGCCCGCTTTGGCCGCGAATGACCGGCGTGCCGACACCCGGACCAAAAGTCTGGCTGCTAATACCCGGCTCGTTTTTTAGTGTTTCACCAATACTGTGCCCAACTTTCAAGCGCAATTCCTCATCGCTTAATACGGTAACTGGAACAGCGGACTCAGAAATTTTGTCTTGTAAGGGCGCAGTGACAACAATATCTTCCAATTCTTCTATATCCTCTTTGGCTGCATAGGTTGGCTGAGCTATCGCAGCTGTTGACAGGAAGAAAAAAATGGCGGAGTGTTTGTTCATCATAGATACTCGGTAGATTGAATGGCAAATAATAATGTATAAGATCGCTACTTTCAGATACTCACTGACAAGCACAGGTTATGAGTATAGTTGAAGTCCCACATTGATATTGTTTATTATGTTATAACATAACACTACATGTTTCAATAATTATTTCTTCTCAGAAAAATATTGACTCCCTCTTCAGGGACTTACGTTTGAGTTTGAGGCTGACGCTTAAATAATGCCTGATAAGCCAATGCTGCTTGTTCCGGCTGGTTGTCAAACAACCCGCCGATGACCGCTAATAAATCGGCTCCTGCTGTCAGTAATTGCTCGCCATTTTCGGGTAAAATGCCGCCTATGGCGACAATGGGAATATCAAGTAAAAACCTGGCTTTTCGCAGTGTTTCAATCTTCGCCGGTGCCGCCAACGGTTTCGATGAAGAAGGAAAAAAACGTCCGAAGGCAACATAAGTAGCTCCCTGCCCTTGTGCGTCCAGTGCTTGTCCGGCAAAGTCATAACAGGAAACGCCGATGATGGCATCGTTACCTAAATGCTTTCTTGCCTCCGCAATAGCGCCGTCTTCTTTGCCGATATGGACACCATCAGCACCCACACTTGCAGCCAGCCCGACGTCGTCGTTAATAATCAGAGGAACCTTATGCCGATGGCAGACTTTAACCAGCTCTTTTGCCAGGAAGACTGCATCAGCCGGATTTTTATCGCGATACTGCACAATCACAGCGCCGCCTCTAATAGCCGCAGTCACTTCATTAATAATAGTATCGCCGGATTTATTATCCGTCTGAGTAATCGCGTAAAGTCCGCGTGCTGGAAATCTCATGTATCTTCCTCCATCCAGAAAAATCGATTGGGAATGTGCTGTCCTTTGCCCGGTTGATAAGCGCTGTTTAACGAATTCCAGGTATATTCCTGAGCCTCCATAACCGCTTGAACAGGCTCCAGTCCATGCGCCATCAATGCTGCAATACTGGTAGCCAAGGTGCAGCCGGAGCCATGATAACTGGCCGGTAACCTGTCCCAGGTATAGGTCTCCCAGCAACGGCCATCATGAAACAATTGATTACTGACTGACGGCGTGACTTCATGCGTTCCTGTAATCAGTACATATTCACAACCTTGATCCAGCAACTCCAGACCGCATTCATCAAGGTCATCAAATCCTGTCAATTTGCGGGCTTCTTCACTATTGGGCGTCAATACAGTGGTACATGGCAGCAGCAAATCCACAATCGTTGCGATAAGCCGGTCATTCGATAATTCAGTACCACCACCCGCCGCCAATACCGGATCTAAAATAACCGGAATATGCGGGTGTTGTTTTAAAATCGCATAAATGGCTATCGCCGTTTCATGATGCCCGATTAAGCCGATTTTGAAGGCATTGACGTGCAAATCATCCAGTAAAGTATTCGCCTGGCTGATAATGTTTTCCGGGCTTTGCGGAATAAGCTTTTTTACATTCCGGGTATCCTGCTCGGTCAAGGCAGTAATAACACTGGCCGAATGACACTGATGACTGACCAGAGTTTCAATATCCGCCTGCACACCAGCACCTCCGCTAGGATCATGGCCGGAAAACGAGAGTACGACGGGGCGGTTAGCGGACATTGGGCTTCCTTGGAACATGACGGATGATGCAGACTTTTTTGACAGCTGGAACCTAAAGTATCGCAGTATCGCAGAGTGGGCAACCGTTTTTTAGGGTTACCCGGCGATTAAATAGTGATGATCAACTGCGCCTACGCTTACGCTGGTTAAAACCAACTTTACGCTTCTTTCGCGGGCGCTTTTGAGCAGCTATAGACTCTACCTGCCGCCCATCTGATTCCTGAAAGGCAATAGGAAATTTGTCCATATTGCGTAACACCGGAAACTTCCACATGCAAAAACCTGTTATCACCAGGGTCGAAATGCCGCCAACAATCACCGCAGGAATCAGCCCAAGCCAGGCTGCCGTCACACCGGATTCAAATTCACCCAGCTCGTTTGATGCACCAATAAATACCGAATTCACAGCACTGACCCGGCCACGGATTGCGTCTGGAGTTTCCAGCTGAACCAGCATATGGCGAATATAAACGCTAACCATATCGCCAGCACCCATCAAAACCAGCGCAGCCATCGACAGCTGAAAGTTCTCTGAGAACCCGAACAGCACTGTTGCCGCACCGAACAGCAGCACACCTTCAAACATCCAGCGTCCGACTCGACGGGAGATCGGTACAAAACCGAGCGCCACAGCAGTCAAAGCAGCACCAACACCCGGCGCAGTGCGCAATAAGCCGAGACCGGCCGAATCGACATGCAACACATCGCTGGCGTAAGCAGGTAACAGCGCAGTCGCACCTCCGAACAGCACTGCAAATAAATCCAGAGAAATCGCCCCCAGTATCACCGGACGCGAACGCACAAAACGTAAACCTTCCAGCACTGTATGCCAGGAAGCCGATTCCCGTTTAACCTGAATCGGCTGCATACGAATCGGTAGCAATAGCACCATCGCCAAAGCCAATAAAGCACTCACCAGGGTATAAACCGTCTGCGCTCCAAATAAATAGACCCAGCCGCCTAATGTCGGCCCGGCAATCACGGCTACATGAAACGAAGATGAACTTAGCGCTACAGCATTGCCAAAGCTCCCTGACGGCACCAGATTAATCAGAATAGCCTGACTGGCCGGCATCATAAATGCACGCGCTGATCCATATAAAGCCATGACCGCGAACACCGGCCAGACCGACTCAAGATCC
>JAYTJI010000518.1:0-4359 GCA_043731245.1 Methylococcaceae bacterium
CGACTGGGGCGTTTCCCGTCAACGCTACTGGGGCGCACCGATTCCCGTTATTTATTGCGACGATTGCGGCACTGTTCCTGTACCGGAACAGGATTTGCCCGTTACTTTGCCTAGAGACGTAATACTGGATGGCTCACAATCGCCGTTAGTGGCGCATCCGACTTTTTCCCATGTAGCCTGCCCGTCATGCGGTAAAGATGCCCGTCGGGAAACAGATACTTTCGATACTTTTATGGAATCGTCCTGGTATTTTGCCCGCTTTGCCAGCAGCAAGGCTGACAGCATGCTTGATGAAAGTGCTAAATACTGGTTGCCGGTAGATCATTACATCGGCGGTATTGAACATGCGATTTTGCACTTGCTGTACGCGCGGTTTTATACCAAATTATTGCGTGATGAAGGTTTACTGGTCTGTGACGAGCCCTTTAAAAAGTTGCTGACGCAAGGTATGGTACTAAAAGACGGCAGTAAAATGTCCAAATCGAAAGGTAATACCGTCGACCCGCAAGGCTTGATAGACCAATACGGCGCCGATACCGTGCGCCTGTTTATCATGTTTGCAGCACCACCAGAGCAATCTCTGGAATGGTCTGATAGTGGTGTTGAGGGTGCATTCAGGTTTCTGAAAAGACTTTGGCGGCTGGCGTATTTGCATAATGCAGCGGGCGGTGCTACTCGGGCAGTTGATAAATCTTCATTAACAGAAGAACAACAAAACGTCCGTCGCCAAGTACATCAAACTATTCAGAAAGTGAGTCATGATATGGGCGTACGCATTATCTTTAATACTGCAATCGCCGCCAACATGGAACTGGTCAACACCTTATCCAAATTTACCGATGATTCCGATAATGGCAAAGCTATACGTCAGGAAGCCCTGGAAGCGATTGTATTGATGTTAGCGCCGATAGTGCCGCATATTTGCCATCAACTATGGCAGGATTTAGGGCATCAGCACGCAGTAGTCAGCGCATCATGGCCGGAAGTTGATAGAGCGGCTTTAGAGCAAGACTCGATAGAGCTGGTAATACAAGTCAACGGAAAATTGCGTAGTAAAATGTCTATTTCGGCAACGGCGTCAGCAGATGAAGTGCAAGCAATGGCGTTGAATGATGAACATGTCCTGCGCTTTATTGATGGAAAGCCAATCAAAAAAGTGATCGTTGTGCCTAAAAAACTGATCAATATCGTTGTTTAAGGCTTATAAGGGCGATACTTCAATCGCCCTGTTTTAATGGAGTAGTGTGTGCTAATAAAAAAATCAGTTCTCTTGGTGATGGCGTTGTTATTAAGTGCCTGTGGCTACCACCTTCGAGGGAATTTAGAGCTACCGGCAGGCCTAAAAAATGTGTATTTAGAAGGTGGATCAACGCAACTGCGTGATCAATTCAAAAGGGCAATGGAAATATCATCAATAAAGCTCAATGACTCAGCCGAGGGTGCGGGCATTATTGTCCGAATATTTGACGAAGACAGCCAACGTCGCGTTTTATCGCTGAGTTCTGGAGGGACAGCTAACGACTTTGAATTAAGCTATCGCTTTGACTATGAATTGCTTGACGCTAAAAATAAGGTGCTAATTGCGCGGCAGCCTATCGAAATTAAGCGTGAATACTATAACGATCAGCTGGCTATTATCGCTAAAAATAACGAAGAAACCGTAATACGCAATGAAATGTATCAGCAAGCCGTACGTACGCTAGTCAATCACGCTAGAACTGCCTTGGAAACAAACGCTAAATAACATGCGCATCAAGCCTGATCAGTTAAGCTCGGCGCTACAAAAAGGTTTGCTGCCGGTTTATTTTTTTACGGGCGACGAGCCCTTGCAGCTAGGCGAAATGGCCGATGCCGTTAGAAAAGCCGCAAGAAAAATGGGCTTTGAAAATCGTGAGATACTTTCAGCGGAAACAGGCTTTGAATGGAACCAGTTAGCATTTTCGGCGGATTCTTTCTCCATTTTTGCCGATAAAAAAATCATTGATTTAAGATTGCCCTCGGGTACGCCTGGAATAGAAGGCGCTAAAGCCTTAACCGCTTATTGCGAACGCTTGCCGGAAGACACGTTGCTGCTTATTACGGCGGGAAAAATAGCCAGTAGTTCATTAAAATCACGCTGGCTAGAGGCATTGGACAAAAAAGGCGTCGTTATTCAGGTTTGGCCATTAGAAGGACAAGATTTAATCCGCTGGTTACAACAAAGGATGCAGCAACGCGGTTTACACGCTGAAACAGATGGTTTGCGGCTATTAGCATCCAGAATTGAAGGAAATTTACTTGCAGCCTCTCAGGAAATAGAAAAACTTTACGTACTTTACGGAACTGGAAATCTTAGTCATCAGCAAATTTCTGAGGTGGTGGCCGACAGCTCCCGCTACGATGTATTCAAGCTTATGGACAGCGTATTGGCGGCTAACATAAACCGTATCTTTAAGGTATTGTCGGGCTTGCGGGCGGAAGGAGTTGCCGCGCCTATAGTGTTATGGGCTTTAACACGCGAAGCCCGGAGTTTAATCAAAATCAAACTGGCTCTGGCGCAAGGACAAAATAAAGACGTAATATTCAAAAACAACCAAATCTGGGATAAACGTAAGCAATTGGTCAATAATGCTTTAAACCGGCTAAGTGATCATGATTTAAATAGCGTACTGGTTTTGAGTGCCCAGGCGGACAGGCAAATCAAGGGACAGCAACAAGGTGATGCCTGGGAAACGCTACTAACTATTTGCCTGATGTTTGCGTCAACACAAGTTATGGCTAGTACGGGCTAAATTTTCAGCAGAATAGATAGCTGCTTTAATTAAGATGTCCGATGACGTAGTTAGACTGTGGCGTATAAACCCAATCATCGCCCTCGCAAAACACTCACAACAAAATACCTCATACGATATTTTTATTGACTCATTGCCAAAAAATCGCATGAGTGCCGGAATGCACTTTAGAGCTGAATCCACCTAATATTAAAGGCGACTGCATGAATAAACGCGAATTTGCAAACCGAATAGTGGTTCTTGATACCGAAACCACTGGGTTAAACCCTCAAGAAGGCCATAGAATTATTGAAATTGGCTGTGTGGAGCTGGTTAAGCGTCGCTTAACAGGCAAACGTTTTCATGCTTATATTAATCCCGATCGCATTATTGATGAAGGCGCTATTGCTGTTCACGGTATTACCAACCAATTTCTGGATGATAAAGCACATTTTGAACAGATTGTTGACGATTTTATAGCATTTATTCGCGGCGCTGAGTTAGTTATACACAATGCGCCCTTTGATGTCGGCTTTATCAATCATGAGTTTTCACGGCTAAAAAATAAAGCAGGAACAGTCGCGGATTTATGCGAGGTATTTGATACGCTGGCATACGCCAGAAAAAAACATCCGGGACAAAGAAACAGTCTGGACGCGCTTTGTAAACGCTATGGCATCGATAATAGCCACCGGGATCTGCATGGCGCATTACTGGATGCCGAAATTCTTGCGGATGTATTTTTATTAATGACTGGTGGACAGTCTTCGCTGCTGGATGAAGGGCAACCGGGAATGGCTGATTCAAATCACAATAAAGATGTAAAACGTGTATCAGCGGATCGCCCTGCATTAAAAATTATTCGCTGTAATGATGAAGAATTATCAGACCATCAGCAGCGTTTGGAAGCGATTGAAAAAGCCAGCGGGGGCTGCATATGGAACCAGCAGTGAAGACGGGTTATACATTTTAATTCACCACGAAGATACGAAGAGCGCGAAGAAAATCCAAGATAAAAACCTCGTGTTCTTCGTATTCTTCGTGGTTTTATATTTTTACGTTATGGCTATGAGGGGTGCGATTAAAAGTACGGTTTAATCTCAGGCTAGTAATTGGGATCGGGTCGGGGAAACGGGATTGCGCCCGTTCCCTCTCCCACACCACCGGCAATGCGGTTTTCCGCAACGGCGATTGAATCCGGCAGCTTATGCTGTCGAGAGTTCCGATGGTACATATAATCCATAGCGTCTTAAAGTGGCATTGCTCAGGGCGGTATGTAGAACCGGGCTACTCGCTATTCGCCATGCGCCGCGTGAACTGCTCGCCACTTTCAGGTGATGAGGTTTTGCCCCCAATCTGCGCAAAGCGTTAAGTCGCCCTTTCTTGTTATACCAGCGCTGCCAGAAACATTTGCGCATGTGGCGACGTGTCCAACCGGCTAGTTGTTCGATATTCAAACGATTGCTTGCCAGTTTGAAGTAATTCCACCATCCCACACTGTATTTCCGCCATTGCTCAACCAGCTGTTTGCTGGTCAAACTTTGCCTTGCATTCCAGAGACTACGAACGTTAGCTTTGTGACTCTGGTGTCCAAGGTCGCAGATTGGCC
>JAYTJI010000519.1:0-19022 GCA_043731245.1 Methylococcaceae bacterium
CTCATTAGCGTAGACGAATACCTGAGTGGGCATCGTTATCCTTTATCTCTGATAAAATCATTTCTCGATCTTGACCATGAGTAAAAACATAATCGTCGGCATGTCGGGTGGTGTCGATTCTTCCGTAACTGCCTTACAACTGTTGGAACAAGGCCATCAAGTTACTGGTTTATTCATGAAAAACTGGGAAGAAGATGACGGCACGGAATATTGCACAGCCATGGAAGACCTCGCCGACGCGCAACAAGTCTGCGACAAACTGGGCATAGAATTAAAAACCATCAATTTTGCCGCCGAATATTGGGATGAGGTATTTGAAGTGTTTTTGTCTGAATTCAAAGCGGGACGCACCCCTAATCCCGACATTCTCTGCAATAAGCACGTCAAATTCAAAGCCTTTTTGAATTATGCCATTGAAGATTTAGGCGCAGAATATATAGCCACAGGCCACTATGCGCGTGTCGCTGAAAAAAATGGCGAGTATTTCTTATTGAAAGGGTTGGATCCGAATAAAGAACAAAGCTATTTTCTTTATACACTGGGTCAAAAAGCCTTGTCGAAAACCTTGTTTCCGATCGGCCACTTGCACAAGCCGGAAATCAGGGCAATGGCAGATAAAGCCGGTTTTGCCAACAGCCGTAAAAAAGACAGCACTGGCATTTGTTTTATCGGCGAGCGTAAATTTACCGAATTTTTGCAACGCTATCTGCCTACTCAGCCCGGTGAAATGTATACTCCCGAAGGTCAATATATTGGCAAGCATTCGGGCTTAATGTATTACACCTTGGGACAACGCCAGGGCTTAGGCATAGGTGGTGTGAAAGATGCCCCTGATGAACCGTGGTATGTGTTGGATAAAGACCTGGAAAATAATGTCTTAATTGTCGGTCAAGGCCATGATCATCCACTGATGCTACATAACACCCTGGAAGCCAGTCAGCTGGATTGGTGTAGCAACAGACCCTTAACCGAGACTATCCGTTGCACCGCCAAAACCCGCTATCGCCAAGCCGATCAGGCTTGCCACCTGGAGCCGATAGGCGATGACCGCTGCCGCGCTGTGTTTGATATGCCGCAAAGGGCTATTACGCCTGGGCAGTCAGTGGTTTTTTATGATGGTGAAATATGCTTGGGCGGTGGAATTATTGAATCCAAGACAAATACTGCTTGATAACATTAATGGATATAACGATAGACACATCGGCGTTAATCGCTGTTATTGCCAATGAAGCACAGAAACATAAGATTATTGAATTAACTCTTGGTGCTAACTTGTACTCAATCCTGCATTAGGGCGTATCAGGAAATCCCCATTAAACTTATTGATGTTGACCTTGGGCAAACGCTTGAAATTGTCGCACAACTTAGAATTTATGCTTATGCCTATCTTATTCAATGCGCACAACAAACAAAAACACCGCTGCTTACCCTGGATAACGGCTTAATCAGTGCTGCGAAAACAATCGGTATCGAAGTAATGGAGTTATAACTATGCACGTTTATACATTTTCAGAAGCTAAAAAAGATTTTTCGTCTGTTTTAGAACTGGCAAAAAAAGAAGGGCACGTCCAAATTAGTGGACTAGATGGTCAAACTTTTATGATAACGCCTGTTATTTCAAAAAAATCCCCGCTTGATATAGGAGGTGTTAATTTAAATTTAACGCCCGAGGAAATTGTGGCTTATGTAAGAGAAGGAATAGAAAGGTTTTAAGAGTTTGCATCTATGCTGAATAGATACAATATGGCACGATACGCTTCCATTTCCTGATGTAATCAGTAACTGCATCTTTTCTCCGAACCTGCAAGCTTGAGTGCAACCACATCCCCAAATCCGTTGATGATTCGGGTTAGAGGCTGTGAAAGTATTAGTGTGTGGAGTAAAAAACATGCTTTTTTATTCCAGTCTTAAGTAAAAACAATCACTTAAAAAATGGCAAAAACGTTTTTAAGCCTGTTTCCAGAATACTTTCACAGTCTCGTTACTGATCAAAACCGTTGGAATAATCCATACAGCCATATACATGGCACTTCTACTTCCAGATACTAACAATATTGGTGAAGTCATCCGTCCAGGGTTTCATGTCGAAGTATAAGGGCATTTTTTGCCAGTTACCGAGGCGGCTTTGGCTTAGTGGCGTCAGTGTTTCCGAATTTTTTGCCATAACTACCCAGTCTGTCGCAACTACCAGCGGCAACTCTTGTTGTGGCTTAAATTCCTGTATCAGTGCGGCAAAATGCAAATGCTCGGCATGAATCGACAAGACTTTCTTCAGCAAAAGGTGGCGGTTGGTGATGTGAAAAGCCAGTATTCCATTGACTTTCAGTTTTTTGAAATAAAGCCCCAGCGCTTCCTCAGTCAGCAAATGGGTGGGTACAGAATCTGAGCTGAACGCATCCATCACTAGCAAATCAAATTTTTGATCCGGCTCTTTTTCCAGTGATAAACGGGCATCGCCTATGCGCATCGTTGTCTTGTGGGAGCATCGTTTCAGGTAACTGAAATAATCAGGATTACTGGCAATATCAATAACCAAAGGATCGATTTCGTACAGCGTCCAGTTTTGTTGTTCTTTGGCATAACAGGCTAAAGCGCCCGCGCCCAGCCCCACTATGCCTATCGTCCAATTTTGATTAGTGTTATCGAATTCTTTAAACAACTGCCCCATCGGCCCGGGGCGACTGTAATAAGTCAACGGTATTTTAGCCAAATTTTCAGCCAGGCGTTGTGCGCCATGTTTAGTGGTGCCGTGAAAGAGTTCATGATATTTTTCAGGTTGATTTTGCTCATCAGTCAAAACACTTTCACGCACGGCCAGTACGCCAAAAAAGGTGCGTTTTTGATACAGCGTATGCGATGACAGGCCATGCAGGCCAAGGGCAAGAAAAATAATCGCTCCCGTGAATAACGCGTAGGCGACAGGCCGCGCCTTGAGTAGATACGTTAACAGCGTTAAGGCAATTAAGCCGATGACGATCACGTCAAAATACTGGAGTAAATCATAACCGCTCGCATAAACAATAAGCCCGGCAACGGCCAGCAAAACCGGCGGGATAATTTGTAGCAGCAAGCTTTTTTTGAAGGATACCAGCACTCCGGGACGCAGTAATAAAGCTGCAACAATCATGATCGGATATTCATAGATACCATTGAAGATGAAAGGTGCGACAAAGGTATTAAACATGCCACCCAACATGCCTGCAAAAGACATAATCAGGTAAAAACTTGTTAAATGCCGGGTATGGGGCCGGTTTTTGGCAAGCTCGCCATGGCATACCATGACAGCAAAGAAAAAAGCCAGTAAGTGCAAACCCAGATAAGCCCAGTAGGGCAAGTCCGCCGGATTGATGAACGCGTAGGCTATAAATGGCAATAATACGATGGGTTGTAGCTTGACCATTACCGGATGTATTTTGTCATTCCATTTGGAAAATACGATAACAAAAGACAGTAAATATAAGGTTAACGGAATAATCCATAATAACGGCACGGAAGCTATGTCGGTGCTGATAAAGTTTGTTAGACCCAAAAGCAGACTGGATGGAACAAAAGCTAAAGCCAACCAGTGCAATTTGCGATATACGCTGAGGTTATTTTCATCGGCTGCGCTGTCTTCAACAATGACTGTGTTTTGCCGGGTTTTCCATAGCACAAAAGCGCAGCCCGCTATCAACAAAGCAAGTATCAGATAGCCTATACTCCAGTAACTTTTTTGATTAGCCAATCCGATAGTCGGCTCAAGCAAAAAAGGATAGCTTAGTAAGGCAATTAAACTGCCCGTATTGCTGGCCGCATAGAGGTAATAAGGGTCATGGCTGGTGTGGTGGCCAACATTGGCAAACCATTTTTGAATCAATGGCGCGGTGGTTGACACCACGAAAAAAGGTAAACCGATAGCAAGGAATAACGTCCAAAGTAACCAAATTGTTGGATTGCTGTCGGTCGGTGGAATAGTGTTTTCAGGCAGGGCAAGCGGCAACGCCAGGAAACTTATAAGAATAATGACTGCATGAATTTGAATTTGGCGGTGTTGGTTAAAACGTGTGGAAATAGTATGCGCATAAAGGTAACCGAGAAACAGGATGCTTTGGTAAAACACCATACACGTATTCCATACCGCTGGGGAGCCACCCAATAAGGGTAACAATATCTTTCCGAACAAGGGTTGCAGAACAAACATCAGTGATGCACTGATAAATAATGTTCCAGCGAATAATATTATCAAGGATAAGCTTCGGTCGGTTTTTGCTGTTGAAGGGTCGCTCATTATTTTTTTAGGCTTGTTGTTTTTTAATGCGCTAATAATAAAGCATTTGCTGCTGTGTTGAGCAATCGAATGTAAATTTAACAACTAAAACTGGGTGCTGCACATAACAGACACCAATCGGACAGTAATGGCAAACGGCAAAATATTACCTGATTAGCAAGAGATGCCTCAGCCAGCGCCAAAAACTCCGTCATTCCGGCAGGGAAGCCGGAATCCAGAGCCATGGCCTGTCCTGAGCGTAGTCGTAAGGGATGGTAACTTGCTGCACCCGGTTCAATTTAAGCATAATGCCAAGTTATCCACTCACATCCATGTGACTGGATACTGGCATCCATGCCAGTATGACGGTGCTAGCTGAAGTTCCTTGCTAATCAGGAAAAATTAAAGTGTGTACTTGAAGAAATGCAAAAACATGCCAGACTTAGTGCTGAAGCTTTGGTTCGCCAAATTAGAGAGCCTGCACCCATTACTACAACCCATAAGGAAAATACTATGCCATTGTTACCATCCCAACCCGTCAGTATCGGAAAAATACTGGATACCAGCATCAAGTTATACACAGCCAGCTTTACTAAACTGATCGGTTTCTTTTTGATTATGGCGGTGTTTTATGTTTCGCAGGGACTGTTTTACGATCAGCTACTAAACGGTCAGCCGACAAATCAGGCAGAAATGCCGGCGTTTATGTTGGCAAAAATGCCAATGTTCCTTGGCGTAATTTTTATAGCTTCTTTACTGTCTTTTGTGCTTTATATTGCCATGATTTATCGCATTGACAATGTCGCAAACCAACGCGATGATGATTTTACCGAAGCCTTACTCATTGGATTCAAAAAGTTTCCGGCTGTGTTAGTGGCTGTTATTCTTTACACAATTGCGGTGATGCTTGGTTTTATCCTGCTTGTGGTGCCCGGAATTATTTTGAGCTTGTCCCTGGCATTTTATATTTACTTTATTGCTCTTGATTCCCTGGGCGGATACGAAGCCTTAAAAGCGAGCCACAAGCTGGTTTGGGGTAATTGGTGGCGAACCATGTCTATCTTTATGGCACCCAGCATTGTTCTGATGGTGATCTATTTTCCAATGAAAATGCTGGCAGCCTTTGTGGGGGCAAGCAACAACACTTTGATTAGCGTTATCACCAATCTATTAACCGCCTTTATCATGCCCTATTTCGTCGCACTAGCCTATGTACAGTTTCATGACCTGAAATTGCGCACATCCGGCAGCGATCTTCAACGACGTTTTGCAAAATAGTGCGCAGACTGGTTTTGATGCTGTGCTGTCTGGTGTTATCGGCACAAGCAAAAGCAGATCCCTTGCAAGCGTGCCTGAGCTTTGCCAGACAGCAAAATAACTCAAAGCTGCATTTGCAAAAGGACTGCCCTGCTCTATCTAAAGCGCTAAAGGATCAGGGTTTGCTGACTGCTTTTGAACCGCCGCTGTTAGACGAAATAAATCTTGCGCAATTGGAGTTTTTGGCCGATAGCAATCATAGTTTGCGGGAGTCCTCATCTATCCGGCAAGCAGGTCTCGATCAACTGCTTGCCACTATTTTAATAACCGAATCTAAAGACAACCAAGCGCAATGGTGGCAAGCTTTTTTGAATTGGCTGGATAACTTGAAGACAGGCGATCATGAATCAGAATATCAATGGCTGCTCCACTTTATGGAGAAAATTAAACCCTCAGAACAAGCTATCCGGATTTTTATCTACAGCTCAATAGCACTGTTAGTTGCCTCCGCCATCTGGATTGTGGTTAGCGAGCTTTATATTGCCGGTTTTTTCGCTTTTGGACGCAACGGCAAGCGTCAGCTTTTAATCCGGCAAAAACCGGTGCAGAAACAAGCCACTCCTCCGCCGTTTCAACACTTAACTGAATTAGCGCCGCATCGACAAATCGCCGTTTTACTTGAACAAGTGATCGACGCGCTGGTTGAACGCAAGATAATTCCGCATGACCTTAGCCTTACACACAGGCAAATGCTGCGCTATATCGGAGAACAGAACGGCGATCCGGCATTCGCTCATTTGGTGCATACAGCCGAACCCGTACTTTACGGTAATCAGCCTGTCGATGCCCAGGTTCTCAGTCAATACCGGCGCGATGCACAAGCGCTATTAAACAGCCCCGTTTTATGAAAGAGCGGTTAATCACTTTATTGACTGCTTTGGCGGCATTAGCACTGGTTGTTTTTTTATTGACGCCGCCCCAACCCAACGCACAAAAACCGGTGTCGCTACCGACTACCGAAGACCGGGGCGCTGATGGTCTTAAAGGTCTTTTTACCTGGCTGCAACGGGAACAACTAACCGTCGTCAGTTTTCGCAAACGCTATACCGAACTGAGTCAAAACCCAACACAGCCGGAACGCGGCAATGTAATGATTATCAGCTTGCCTGCTCCCGGAGAGATTATGAAACCGGAATGGTCAGCTCTGGCCAAATGGCTGGATAAAGGCAACAGCTTAATTATTCTCGGCGCGGTTTACCATCATCCGGCATGGTCAGGGAGTGAGAACTGCTTTTGCGACGCTAAGGCATTTTTGGAACGGTTTGCATGGACACTTGATGAGGGAAGCAACACCAATAAAGTAAACGAGTCCACAGAAAACAAGGCAAAAACTTTTCAGGAATCAATTGCGGCGGTGCAGGCGCAGGTGAAAAATCAACTGCCTCAAACCAGCCGATTACAGTCTCTGTCTACGCATCCCTTGTTGCAAGGTGTGAAAACGCTGGACGCGCAAACCTCACCTGCCCTGTTAAAGCAACACTGGACGCTAGTCAGCAACGATGCGGATAATCTTGCGCTACGCTTGCTGGGTGCGGGCGATAACTCTGCCATCGCGGCGTGGCAAATGAAAGCAGGTGGCGGGCAGATTATGTTGCTGTTAACCCCGGATGTATTTAGCAACACCTATTTAAATCATGCCGATAACGCCCGATTTTTAAGCAACCTGCTTAGGCAATCACTCACACCCAAAGGCCGGTTATTATTCGACGATTATCATTTCGGCTTATCGGACCTCTATGATCCTGAACACTTCTTTAAAGATGAACGTCTGCATCAAACATTAGGGTTCTTAGGTCTGCTTTGGTTATTTTATGTGATCGGCTATACCAAGCGTTTAGCGCCGGTCAGAACGCCTGCGGTTAAGCTGTCAGCAAGCGGCTTTATTGACGTTATGGCCGGATTTTTCGCTCGTCGGCTTAATCAGCATCTACTGGCCGAAGCCTTGGTTAAATATTTACTGACCGATATTTGCAAACACCGCCACTTGCAGGACGAAGCCGAAACCTGGCGCTGGCTGGAACAGCATAGCCGGATAACGGGTGAACAGATCAAGCAACTAAAACAAACCCAAAACCAATCACGACTTTCCCTACAACGCTTAACCAACACAATTACTTACATCAGGACAGTAACACTATGACTAGCAATGCGGCGCAAAATTTGGAGCATCACCTGCGACAGGAACTCGGCAAAGTGATTTTTGGCATGGATGACATACTGCATGGTCTGGTCATCGCCTGGATTGCCAATGGGCATATTTTGCTGGAAGGCGTGCCCGGCTTAGGTAAAACCCTGTTAGCCAAAGCCCTGGCGCAATTAATGGGTGGCAATTTTGGACGTATTCAAGGCACTGCCGACCTGATGCCTTCGGATATGACAGGCGTACATATTTTTAACGCCGGGCAAAACCGCTTTGAATTTGTGCCCGGGCCGCTGTTTAATGACGTTGTACTGGTCGATGAAATCAATCGCACCGGGCCTAAAACCCAGTCAGCATTATTGCAAGCGATGGAAGAAAATCTTGTTACTCTCGATAGAAAAACCTATCCGCTGAGCGCTGATTTTTTCCTGATTGCGGCGCAAAATCCGTTTGATTTTGAGGGCGTTTATCCTCTGCTGGAATCGCAATTAGACCGGTTTTTAATCCGCCTGAATCTGGCCTATCCTGAGTTCAACACCGAGGTCGCCGTACTCAGCCGTTACGATAAACCCGGCGGTGGTCATGGGGCAGCACTGCAAACGATACAGGCTTTACCCGAAAATTTGCTGCAAGAAGCACGCACCGAAGCGGCGGCGGTACATATCGAAGATGCTTTATACCACTATGCAACTCGGCTGGCCGATGCCAGCCGAAACCACCCGCGCTTAAGCCTGGGGCTTTCCACTCGCGGCGCACTGTCCATCATGCGCTGTGCGCGTGTCGAAGCGGTAACGCAAGGACGTGATTACCTGATTCCCGACGATATAAAAGCAGTCGCCCCATTGGTCGTCGGGCATCGTTTGCTACTCACCTCGGAGGCTTTGCTTGAAGGCAATTCCGCCCTGCAAATTTTCCAGGAAATTGAAAGCCAGATACCCGCACCACGCGCCGGGGATTCGATGTAATGTCCTTATCGCGCTTAACTCTCATGCTGGCAGGTTCGATTATCCTGCTTGCCATTATCGGCATTTGGGCTGGTGAACCTGTAACAGGAGTTTGGCGCTGGCCTGCTGCATTACTCATTATTTTGGTGACTTTAGAGCGCGTTAGACTGGTGCAGCATTTCACGCTGCAACGCCGCATTGCGACTCCGTCGGCTTTAGGCGAGCGCATAACCTATAGCTTGACAGTGAGCAATCACGCCAAAACGGCACTCCATATTGAAACTCAGGCCGATTATCCTGACAGCATTGAAGGAAATAACGCCTTGCAAAGCTGGCAATTGCAGGCCGACGAAACGCAAAGCCGAGTGTTCCCGATTACGCCCGTCAAACTAGGCCCCTCGACACTAGGCCGCTTGTATTTGAAACAGCTCGGCGTGTTCGGTCTATGCTGGTGGACACGACCTGTTGAAGATGTCGAAGATCAGACCGCTTTTACCGTTGAACCGGTTAGACTTGAGAAGACAGTATCTGTACCGGGCATCCGCGATGTCGGCAATAGGCACAGTCGTTTTCAAGCAGGTAATGGCTTTGAACTGCTGGATTTACGTGACTATCGGCACGGCGATGCCTTATGCAGTATCGACTGGAAAGCTACCGCCAGACGCGGCAAGCCGGTAATACGCAACTTTGAACGCGAACACCGGCTGGAAATCGTCGTGCTTATCGACTGCGGACGCGGCAGTCGCATTCAATGCGAGCAACTGGACAGACTAAATCATTACGTCAATGTCACAGCCAAATTGGCCGAGTTTGCCGTCTTGCAGGGCGACCGCATCGGTTGCCTCACTTACGCGCAACAAGTTCTTGAGAAAACGCCGATAACAGGCGGAATCAGTGCCGTTAAAGGAATGCGTCATTTATTATCAAAGCTGTCGGCAACCGGCGAAGAAGCTAATGCCTTAAGTGCAGCGCTGGAAGTCAAGCGCCTGCTCAAGCGGCGCGGCCTGGTGATTTTTCTTACCGAAATAGAACAGCCCGAAGCGGCCTCGCAACTTATTCAGGCCGGACAACTTTTAGCCGCCAAACATCAAGTGCTAATCGCAACCCTGGAAGACCCGTCTATCGACCGCACTTTAAAACAGGTTGCGCGGCAATGGCAAGATCCTTACCGGCATTTTGCCGCGCTTGAATACCAACGCGGACGCGACTTGACCCAGAGCCAACTGCAACGCGCCGGTATTGCGGTCACTCGTGCGGCGGCTAAACATCTGGATCAGAAAGTTTTGGCTTATTACCAACACAATGCGAAAAAAATAAGTGGGATTTGACGCTTTGCTGATAACAAAATCTTAGGTAACTCGCAATAAATAAACTACCTGATACAGCACACTTGTAGGATGTGCTGACGCCAGGAAGCGCATCAATTGCAACTGATGCGCTTCACTGTGTTCAGCACATCCTACGGATGTGGTCGTTTATTTTTTCGACTTACCTTAGCCGGTTATACTCACGCACATTAACAACAGTCCTATCCAGTAAGGCAAACTCTATGATCGACGATAAACCTGAAAAAAACTCAGCCGCATTTGGCTACTTAGAGCTGCAAACGTCAGAAGCTTTGGAATACCGCCTGGAAATCGCCGGTATGGGCGCACGTTCCCATGCTTTTATCATCGACTGGCACATCCGCTTATTACTGGCATTGGCATGGCTTATTATCGCGGGCTTAGGGCTATACTCGCTGCAAGAGCTGCGTGTTTTATTCCGCCATGAACATTCTTCAGCCTCTGCCTTGATTTTGCTACTACCCGCCGGCCTTATTTATTTTTTCTATCATCCCGTACTGGAAGTGCTTATGGCCGGACGCACACCCGGAAAACGCATGGCAGGCGTCCGTCTGGTAAACTTGCAAGGCCACACACCGGGTGTGGGCGCTATATTGCTACGCAATGTGTTTCGCCTGATTGATTCTCTGCCCGGATTTTATTTTTTGGGTCTGGTTGCGGTCGCACTAACCCGTAATCAAGTGCGTATCGGCGATTTGGCGGCGGGTTTAGTACTGGTATACGATGCCGCAGTAAAGCCAAAAACCTTGCAACAGATTACCGACCTTACACAACATTCCCAGTTAAACCCAGATGACCAGGGCTTGTTGCTGGATTTACTGAATCGATGGAATGATTTATCCGCCGATACGCGCGTCGATTTTGCGCAACAATTTTTCACCCGTATTGGCAAGGCTGCCCCTAACCTGAATGTAAAAAAGAACAAACAAGACCGGGCATTAAAACAAGCGCTGGAAAATCTGCTAACCAAGTCTTGAGATAACCCATGACAAATAACCACAACACACATAATCAAGCACTCGCCCATTGGTTAATCGCCCGCAAACACACTTGGGAAAACCTGGAAAGCAAACTCAATCTCCGTAAGAGCATCCGGGGACAAGAGCTTGCCGATGCCCGCGACCTGTTGTCAAGCTATCGCGCCCTGTTGAGCGATCTTTCCCTGTCCCGCCGGGTTAACGGCGACACCTTGATTACCCGCTATCTGGAAAGCCTGTTTTTAAAAACCCACGAAGAACTCTACCGTCCTGCCAAAAATATGCGCTCCCGCATGGCTGACTTATACCATCTGGAAGTGCCGCAATTAATGCGCGGTATGACCAGCGCATTCATCAACGCTTTCCTGCTGTTCATTACGAGCATTGCCACCGGATGGTTGCTGGTTAGCGCCTTTCCCGAACTGGTTAGCCTGTTTGCGTCGCCGAAAATGATTGAGCAAGTCCAGGGCGGCCAGTTGTGGACCGATGGCTTGCTTAACGTGACGCCATCGTCTTTATTATCCGTAGGCATTGCTGCCAACAACATCGCCGTAACCCTGTTCGCCTTTGCTTTGGGGGCGTTCTACGGTGTCGGCACGCTTTACATTATCGGCACTAACGGCTTAATGCTGGGAGGTATTTTTGCCTTTACCGCCAATTATGGCCTGGACGGACGCCTGTTTGCCTTTATTATCGGCCATGGCCCGGTTGAACTAAGCGTCATCCTGATTGCAGGCGCAATGGGTCTGCAACTCGGCGAAGCGCTGATTCGCCCCGGCCAGCGCAATCGCCTACAGGCTTTTCAAGAAACCAGCGTAAACACCGGAAAAATTCTGCTTGCGGCAACCCCGTTTTTGATCTTTGTCGGCCTGATCGAAGGCTTTATCTCCCCCGACCCGAGTTTCGGCTTACTTGAACGCACGGTAGTCGGGGTCTGTAGCGGTACGATTTTCTGGTTAATCATGTTGTTTGGTTTACCGTGGGTGTCGCGTAAGTAATCCCGTAATGTTAATCAACGTGGATACACAAGCCTACTGAAGTAGGACACGCGTAATCTCATGCAAGGTAAACAAATTTTGTGTAAAGTACGCTTAACGTAAATTGCAACAGTCAACCAAAAAAGGCAAGAAAATGAACGCAGTCGAGTTTCAAGCGACCGTCCATAACGGCGTGATTACTTTACCCGGCAATCAACGATCATGGAATGGTAAAAAAATTAAAGTTATCTTGTTAGATGAAGCCAGCCCTGACGCAACAGAAACATCAGCCAATGAATTGTCATCTGAAGCTGATTTTTTCAACTATGCGGGCATTTGGGGAAATCGTGACATCAATCAGAAGTCCATACGTGCTAAGGCATGGCGGGATAATAATCGATGATGCTTTGCGATACCAATATTCTGATTGAATTCTACAAAGCCAATCCGGCTGTCATACAAACCTTGCAGGATATAGGTTCGGCCAACATTGCCGTCAGTGTTATCACCAAGGCAGAGTTATTCTACGGCGCAAGGGACAAGCTGGTGCAATAGCGGTAAGGTAATACGCCGAATGATCAAAGGCCAACATGCGGCGCATACGGCTATCGCCTATTGACGGATTACGCCTTACGGGTTTTTGGGTTTCGCGTTCTGGTTGGGCAATCTCATTCATCTTGCATGTCCACCATTATTTAGCTTAAATATCAATTCGCTATTGACTATCATTATTATTGATTGAGCGCTGAAGGGATAAATCCCTCATTTGACAGGGCACGAACGACACCGCGCATCAAGTAGCTATTGCTAAAGCCGATAGTATATTGCCGCGCCCCCTCCTTGATGGGTTGCAACATATTTCTTTCAACTAACTTCTTGATTTGATAGGTTCGCTGGGCTGCGGTCATGGCGGGCATGGCAGGTTCTAAGTCAGCCGCCTTTGCCACGCCGTTATTAGCGGTAATATGCAGTATTTTTTCTTCCATTGCCGTAATCAGCTCCCTTTCTCTCGCATAAGTAAGCGCAGGCGCAAGAATTCTTGCACTCAAAAAGCTAAAATCAGTTAGTTGATCGACTTTGCGCAATTCCTCTAAAATGCCTTGCAAGACGTAAACACACCATTCCTCTAAACCTTCGGGCGACCCCTTATCGGCGCAGGCCAACATGGCGTAATACCGATCCCGGTCATTGCAAAACACCGCCGTCGGATTCAGCACCCTGCCACCCGTTTTAACGTTAAAGCCATACTTAATCAGCAGTGCGTAGGTTAGCAACCGCACTACTCGGCCATTACCGTTACCAAACGGATGTATCCAGCCAAAACGGTGATGCGCCAGAGCCACCTTGATCAAATCATATTTGGGTGGATTAGCCTCATTGACAAATCCTACCAACGCCTGCATATACTGAGGTACTTGAATAAATTCCGGCGGCAAATGATCGGACTGAGCAATTTGCACTGGCTTCTGCCGGTAAGCGCCTGATGTAGCATCGCCCTCCCGCTCTAGGTCTTTTAACGCAATAGCATGTAACTCACGGATAAAATGTTCTGACAGCGCATCGCTGGATTGAACACTGTCCTCGATATAGGCCATAGCGGCTTCAATGTTTTCCATTTCCCGCAGTTGGTCAGAAGGCGCTTGCCGGCTGCCTTCCAGTTTGCTTTCCACATAATCTGCCAAGGTCGTGTGATTACCTTCTATACGCGCTGAACCTAAGCTTTCCAGCATGTGGAAGATATGTTTGAGCTGGAAAAAAACCTGCGTCGGCGTGGTACCGCCCAATTGCAACCGACGTAAGTGTTCCAATTCCGTCAAAACATCAACCAGCGGTGAATCAAACGCGGGATTCAGTAAAGTCAAATCATGGTGATTAAATGTAGGCATGGTGATATTTTTCTGTAATAACAATTTTTTATATCTTTAATTTATCATTATTATTTTAGTTTATTCAATAAATTAACTTATTAAGCATAATAAATTATCTTGAAATACATCGAAAAATATGTCGAACACACCACTTTGATAAGTTATGTATGGTACGCATCGCGTACCACAACAAAAGGTTCCAAGTGAAGCAAGCCCCAAATAAGGTACGTGATGCGTACCCGGCTAATCCATGTTTGACAGGATTGTAGTAAATGTAATCCAAATGTTTGTGAAAGTCGTTTTCGTCGCGGATGCAATGATCATAAAAGCGCGGTTGCCAAATGGTTTTCGCGCCGTCTTTTCTTATTTTCGCGGGGATACGTCGTGAAAAGCCAGCCTTCACCATTTGCCAGCGGGTGGAAAAATCGGCATCACCTTCTGGCAAACACCACAGGCAATGCAGATGATCCGGCAAAACAACCGTCGCCAGCAGTTCAAAAGGGCGTTTCGCCTTCACTTCCCGAAAAGACCGTCGAAGTAGATCCACTCGTTCGCTGTCGGCCAAAATCGGTAGTCGGCGGTAAGTGACCAAGGTAAAAAATAAGTTCCACCGGAAATATAAACGCGCCGATAATCGCTCATGGATGTCCTCAAAACGTAATGGCGCAGGCGTAGGCCGGAATAAGATCACCCAAGCCTGTCCTGAGCTTGTCGAAGGGCGTAGCGCGAGGTGGCGTTTCCGGCTTGTCGTGCGATATGCCGGAAACGCTTGTTCTCGCTTACACTCGAAAAGCCTTATTCCGGCCTACAGGGCTCTTCCGGCAATTCCTGGGACATCTCTTCCGACTCGAAGAACGACAATTCGCCGCCCGCGAGTTTTTCGGCTCTGCGTTGCGAATCTCGAATATGTTTCTGCCTATCGGTGTCTTCTTTGGTTTCTTTAGGTTTTTTGGGCATTACGGTGTCCTCCGGAATCGTTGTCGGTCATGTTAGTCGTAGGCAGGAATAAGACCACCCGCGCGTAGCGCGAGGTGGCGTTTCCGGCAATATCGCAAGGTGTGCCGGAAACGCTTGTTCTCGCTTGCGCTCGAATAGACTTATTCCGGCCTACAGCTGAGAGAGAACATTTTTCTAGATTAATGACTTTATTTTCAGGGCTTTTTTTCACTTTTTTGAGTGTCTAAAATCTTAACAATATCATCCACGTTTACCTTTGCCTCGCCAGCTTTTACGTTCGTATAAAATACCGTTATTGCTTTTTCCATATATGGTAGTTCTTTCTCAATTAGACTGGCAGCCCCAGAGAACATATCCGCCCTCTCTTGATCATACGTTTCCTGAGTAATCCACCCATTCATCCTATCAATGCAAAGCTTATATGTGGAATCACGATATAATTGTAACCCTTGCGTCCTATAGAGTAGTGGTGCTATTTGCGTTGCTACAGCACGACCATATTGAGTTGCAACTTCCGCTGTTATTTTTTCTCCTGATGGATGAGTGACTGTTCCAGCTGCTTGGAGTCCAGAAGCAACCGCAGATGCGAATGCTTCACCAACATCAGGTGGAGGTTCAGCACAAGTTATAAGAACATCTCCATCATTATCATACTTAGCAATTACAAGCCTTCGGCTTGCCGTAGTTGCGAAGGTATTTAAAATTGTTCTATTCCAAGGCCACCAGTGTGGAGCTACCGTTCCATCCTGAATACTAGGGTTTGTGTCTCTTGATGCAAAAAGTGATATGCCACAACCACTTAGTGATGCAGCAAAAGTGGCAATAATACATACCTTAGAAATAACTATTTTTTTCATTTTGTATTCCTTTTTTTAGGT
The DNA here is from genome assembly GCA_043731245.1 of Methylococcaceae bacterium. Taxonomy (GTDB): domain Bacteria; phylum Pseudomonadota; class Gammaproteobacteria; order Methylococcales; family Methylomonadaceae; genus Methylobacter_C. The sequence continues at coordinate 15,651 of JAYTJI010000519.1, forward strand.
TAATTACTTCACAATGGACTTGGTAATAAGCACGCAATTATGCTAGATTCATCCGTCATCCTTCACCACCAAGTAATACTTGGTATTTCACCCATAGGAATTGTATTTGTGGAAGTTCACGAAAAAATTAAGTTATTGCGTCTGACTAAAGACTGGTCACAAGAAGAAGTCGCCGCGAAATTGGATATGTCACCAAACGGCTATGGCAGTATTGAACGGGGTGAAACCGATGTAAATTTATCGCGGCTTAAACAAATTTCTCAATTATTTGATGTCGGACTATCAGCGTTATTTGATGACGGGAAAAATGTTTTTAATTTCAATGGCAACGCGCAATACAGTGGCTGTGTACAACAACATAATCAAAACTATTGCGGTATCGATGCGTCTTCGCCTGAATTTCTACAATTCAAGTCTGAACTGGAAAAACTGGTTGCTATTAATCAACAACTGGAAAAAGACAATGTTTATTTAAAAGGACTTATTGATTCTTTAGTTGCTAAGGCGGGTGAGTAGGCTAGGCTAATTACGAACTTGTAAGCCTTGTAGTCGGGCATGCTGTTTATACCCGACATTTCGATGGTCCAATATGACGACGGATTTCGATTTTGCCCGCCGCCGTATCATCAGGACACCTGAATGTCGGACAACGAAGAGCCACTACCCCTGCCCAGTTCTTAACAAGTTGAATGAAGGGTGCGTAAAACGCACCCTTTCAAAGATTACCTCAACACCCCCGCCGGGCTAGAATAACTATCCAATACCTGCACATAATTGGCGCGTTCATAAGCGCTGGGATCGATGGCGTGTTGTTGGCTGACGCTACCTTTGAGTTGGCTGATGGATTCGTATTCATGCTCGACCAGCCACTGTTCCAGTTCGGTCAGGATTTCTGTCAAACGTCCCACGCCCTGCTTGAGTAATACACTGCACAGATGTACGACATCGGCTCCTGCTAACAGCGCTTTAATCACATCCGGCGTCTGGTGAAAACCGCCGGTGACTGCCAGGGAAAGTTGAGTCCGGCCATACAGCATCGCTATCCAGCGTATGCGTAATAAGGCTTCTGACGGGGATGACAGTTCCAACTTCGGCAGCACTTCCAGCGTTTCCAAATCAATATCGGGCTGATAAAAACGGTTAAATAGCGCTATGCCATTGGCTCCGGCAGCCTCTAGTCGTTTCGCAAAATGAATGGGGGAACTGAACTGGGAAGACAGTTTCATGGTGATCGGCAAACTGACATGGCCTTTCAATTCCCGTAATATGTCCAGATAACGGTTTTCGACGTCATCACTGCTTTCATCGGCATTGGTAGCCAGATGATAGATATTCAGCTCAAGCGCGTCAGCACCTGCCTGTTGCAGTTGTTTGCCGTACTCAATCCAGCCGCTTAAAGACGTGCCGTTCAGGCTGGCGATAACCGGTATCGCCAGAGCACCTTTAAGTTTTTGCAGTTGCTCCAGATACTGTTCCTGATAGGTTTGAATGTTATCAGGCATGGGATGAAACGAGTCCGCTTCACCATGCCCTATTGCTTGTTGATAAAAAAACCGCTCCATTTGCTGGGCTTCGGCTTCGATTTTTTCCTCGAACAGCGAATACATCACCACTGCCGATGCGCCTGCGTCTTCCAATCGTTTGGCGCTGTCCACATCTTTACTCAACGGCGACGCTGATGGCACCAAGGGGTTAGCCAGTTTCAAGCCTATGTAATTTGTCGTTAAATCAACCATTGTCGGTCTCCTTGGCGCTTTCTGTTTTAAGTTGGGCTTTCACTGCTGAAACACTGGTGGCTTCGCTCCATTCCAGCTCAGATAGTTGTTTGTAATATCGATAGCGATTTTTAACATCTTGCTGAGCCTGTTCCAGAAAACGCTCGGCGGCTTCAGGATGCGTTTGCCATAACATGCTGAAACGGGTTTCGGTTTTCACGAAATCGCGGTAAGGGATGGATGGTTCGGCAGAATCCAGCTTCATAGGGTTTTTACCGGCTTTGGCCTTACTGGGGTCAAATCTAAATAACGGCCAATGTCCACTTTTCACCGCCAGATTTTGCTGCCGGTGATTGTTGGATAAATCCACACCATGGGCGATACAGGGTGCGTAGGCGATGATGATAGACGGGCCGTCGTGGGCTTCTGCCTCCAAAAAAGCATTAAGGGTCTGACTATCTTTACCCGCATAAGCGACATGGGCGACATAAACATTACTGTAATCCATTGCCAGCAAGGCCAAATCTTTTTTAGCCGTCGCTTTGCCACTGGCGGAGAATTTTGCCACTGCGCCTAAGGGTGTCGATTTTGAGGTTTGTCCGCCGGTATTGGAATAAACTTCAGTATCCAGCACCAGAATATTCACATTACGGCCACTAGCCAAAACATGATCAACACCGCCGAAACCAATATCATAAGCCCAGCCGTCACCGCCGATAATCCAGACACTTTTCTTGCACAAGCTGTCCGCTAACTGGAGCAAGGTTTGGGCGGATTGACCTGTCAGTGATTGCAGCTTTTGTTTAAGCGTTGCAACCCGCTCGCGCTGTTCGTAAATTCCCGCTTCGTCGGACTGGTCAGCATTGAGAATGGCATCGACCAGTTCACCGCCCAACTGATCTCGTAGTGAGGCGACCAACTCCCTTGCATATTCGTTTTGTTTATCCAGTGCAACCCGCATCCCCAAGCCAAATTCTGCATTGTCTTCGAATAAGGAATTACTCCACGCAGGCCCGCGACCTTCGGCGTTTTTAGTCCAGGGTGTCGTTGGCAGATTGCCTCCATATATGGAAGAACAGCCTGTCGCATTCGCAATCACCATACGATCACCAAACAACTGTGATGCCAGCTTTATGTAGGGTGTTTCACCGCAGCCTACGCAAGCGCCCGAAAACTCGAACAAGGGCTGAAGAACCATGGCACCTTTAATGGTATTGGTTTTCAATAACCGCCGGTCATATTCTGGTATGGATAAAAAGAAATCCCAGTTTGCACTCTCTGCTACACGGAGTGGTGGTTGGGGCCGCATATTTAAAGCTTTGCGGCTGGCGTTGGATTTATCCCGAATCGGGCAAATATCGACACACAAACTACACCCTGTGCAATCTTCCGGGGCGACCTGATAGCTCATTGCCAAATCGGCTGGGAAATCTTTACCCAGCATCAACTGATGTTTAAAGGTTTCGGGCGTATCGGCCAAAACATCCGTTGAAAAAATCTTGCTGCGGATGGCCGTATGCGGGCAAACCATGGCGCATTTCCCACATTGGGTACACAAATCGGTTTCCCAAACCGGAATTTCCAGCGCTAAATTGCGTTTCTCATAAGCTGCTGTTCCCGTTGGAAATGTGCCATCAATCGGCATAGCACTGACTGG
>JAYTJI010000520.1:0-2806 GCA_043731245.1 Methylococcaceae bacterium
GACAATATTGTCTCCAGCAATGAAGAATTTCCCTCTAACCGACTGCCTTGGGAAGCTTTAGCCAATCAAGGTGTAGAATTTCGTCAGGCTGATTTACACAATGCCGATACGCCTGAAGATGCCTTATTTACACTGGTAGACAGCAACACGCGCTTGTTGACCATCAGCTCCATACAATTTGCCTCAGGGCTGCGCTTGGATTTGGAAAGAATCGGCGAATTCTGCAAGCGGCACGGTATTTTATTTTGCATTGATGCTATCCAGAGTCTGGGTGCGGTGCAATTTGATGTGCAGGCTTATCAGGCCGATTTCGTTATGGCCGATGGGCATAAGTGGATGTTCGGCCCAGAAGGTTTGGGCGTTTTTTACACCACGTCCGAGGCCAGAGACAAGCTAAAACTGACCCAATACGGCTGGCACATGATGAAAGATACCCATAATTATGAAAACAAACCTTGGGAAACTCACCCCACCGCCCGCCGTTTTGAATGCGGCAGTCCCAATATGCTGGGTATCCATGCGTTTTCAGCCAGCTTATCTTTGTTACTGGAAACGGGCATGGCAGCAATCGACGCACTGGTGATTGAAAAGTCCGACCATTTAAAGGACGCCATTGCTAAAAGCAAGCAGTTGGTTTTATTGTCGGAGCGGCAAAGTCAATTGAAATCCGGCATTGTTGTCTTTAAACACCGAACTGTCTCAAATGAAGTGTTATATCAATACTTGCAGAAAAATGGTGTAGTTTGCGCCTTGCGTGGTGGTGGCATAAGATTCTCGCCGCATTTTTATAATACGCTTGAGGAAATCGACCGGGCGCTTGAATTGATCACGTTATTGTAGATAAGCGACTAGCGAATAGAACAGGCTGCCGTTGTTGATGCTCGATGAGTCTATTTCAACAAATCAACCATCCCGGCTAAGCCGGGAGTCAGATTAATTGGCTTGAAAATATTTAAGCAAAATAATCGGTAGCGCCAAACCAATCTACCGTATTTTGATACGTAGGCGTCGGCTTGATAATAACCAACTCGTCAAGCACATATTCCAACCCATAAGAATTGCCATTGTCAAAAGCTTCATTCATAGAGGTGACAATATCACTATTTGTATCGGGGATTTTGTTAGCCATCTTTTACCTTCCTGTTTTCGTATTAATGTACAAAATTAAGTGCAGTACAGATAACTCCTTAGTGAGAGGAAGTTATTTCTGCGACCTTGGCTTAAGAGTGCGCTTTATTAACTGAACAGGAGCTGAAGGGATAGCAAGATTCCACATGAATGGGCACCAAAAACCTGTCCATCCACCATACTTGGCTATGGCCCTGTATCAAGAGCCTTACGAAGTCGAGTTGGATTACGCCTACAATCAAGAACACGGAAGACGATAGCATTGCCATCAGCGATCTTGTAATAAATCGCATAAGGGAACCGTCTTGCTAACATGCGATAAAATCCGAAATGAACTGAATGAATGCCGCCGTAAAGAGCCAATGAATCAATTTCAGTAAAAAGACTATCGAAGAAATAGTCGCCAACGCCTGTTTCTTGGCGATCATAGAATCGCCGACCTGCTGCGAGGTCTTCCATTGCTGAACGGAGAACTTGGATTTTCATTCAAACCGCGAACGCAATTCTTTCTTGGCTAGTTGCCAATCCAAAACTTCGATGCTGCCAGCCAAGTGGCTTTCTTCAGTTTCTTTAAGTTCTGCTTCATGCCACAACAGACTAGGCAGAGTGCTTTCGTCTCCAATCAAATCGCCCCAAAGCGTCTCGATAATCTTAAGTTTTTCGATAGCGGGCAAGTTATGAAGTTCGGTTATGTTCATATAGAGGAAATACCTGTTGGATGGATTAAGTTTAAATGTCGGGCAATGATAACGCCGTTAGCGAATCCGTAGAGCCTTATTCATCAAATAAATCTACATTAGAAATTACCCGAAAATCCTTTACGTTGACCAATTTTGCACTACGTGGAGCCACATGCAAATCACCAAGACATTCTACAATTTGCAACTTTTTATGGGCGCTATGAGATTGCCAGTATTTATCATTTTGTAATTCAATGTTAACGCTCTTTTTAATACCATTAACTGTAGCATCAATAGTTACCGTGCCTACATTCTTTTCTTTTTCATGTGATAACTTAGTAACCAATCCTGATACTATTTGATCCGATAGGACATAATTCTCTTGTTTATAGTAATCAGATGCTATTTGCAAATAGGGAACCATTTTTGAAGAAAAATGATGTTCAAGTCGAGCGCTGTCTAATTCACCCTCTGTTCTTGATAAAGAGATGGTAATTTTTACATCTCGAGATCTTGTTTCCCCACTAATCCCAATTAATGCATCACAAAGGTTTGCACTCGCACCTTGCTCAACAGCGCTATCAAATGATGAGTTCTGTTCTGTACGGATGTATTCTCTAATTGACTCATCAATAGCCGACAGGCTGCGCGTAAGAGTTTCACTAACTAAACGCGAAATAGAAACCTTTGAAAGCTCTTGTTGGTCTTCTTCTTTATGACTTATCGGAGCGATCAGATTCACCACATAGCTACCATATTCAGTTTGACCGAGCAGCATGTTTTCCATGAATTCTGTTATTTCTTCCGATGACTTACCCCCCGCTAAAATATTTTCTCTTGCTATAAGTTGATCGCACAACTGAAACTAACAGCTCTTTAGCTTTCTCAAACAACAAAATACCATCATTTAATGGGATTGATCCACCTTCTACATCGTCATGTATTACTTTTATCTTAATTACATCCGCATGAAAATTATTAAGGTCATTTACTACATC
>JAYTJI010000521.1:0-6532 GCA_043731245.1 Methylococcaceae bacterium
GTTATTCTTACTCGGGCGAATTTTCTTTTTCCTACTTGATAAACACTTTGGGTATTTACTGATATTTCCAGTTTTGGATCTGAAACTTTTTCGCCATCAATCTTTACCCCACCTTGATTTATCAATCTGATCGCTTCGGATGTACTGCTTACTAACCCAGCATCTTTCAATACATTCGCAATACAATAGCCTTGCGCTTCAGTTTTCAATTCCAATTCATCCATTTCATCAGGCATTGCACCTCGTTGAAATCTAGCTTCAAAATTTTCCAGTGCTTTACAAGCCGCATCCACATCATGAAATCTTTCAATAATTTCCTGCGCCAACTTTACTTTATAATTGCGAGGATTAGCACCTTGCCCACATTCATTCATCCATAACTTAATTTCCGCCATCGGCCGGAAACTCAACAATTCAAAATACCGCCACATTAATTCATCAGATATGGACATTAATTTACCAAACATATCATCGGCAGTATCCGCTATACCAATATAATTGTTTAGCGACTTAGACATTTTTTGCACACCATCCAACCCCTCGAGAATTGGCATAGTGATAACAACTTGTGGCTTCTGCCCAAAAGCCTCTTGTAGCTGACGCCCAACTAATAAGTTAAACTTTTGATCCGTACCGCCCAACTCAACATCAGCTTTCATTGCCACGGAATCATAGCCTTGTATTAACGGATACAGAAATTCGTGAATGGCAATGGGCTGTCCACCCTTAAATCGCTTACTAAAATCATCCCGCTCCAGCATCCTTGCCACCGTGTGCTTTGCAGCCAATTGAATCAAATCTGCTGGTGACATTGCATTCATCCAACTTGAATTAAACATGACTAGCGTTTTAGTCGGATCCAGAATTTTGAAAATCTGCTCCTCATAAGTCTTTGCATTATCAATAACCTCATCCCGAGTCAATGGTTTGCGGGTAACATTTTTCCCAGTCGGATCACCTATCATCCCCGTAAAATCGCCAATCAGAAACAATACTTCATGCCCTAAATCTTGAAACTGCTTTAACTTGTTGATGAGCACCGTATGCCCCAAATGCAAATCCGGAGCTGTCGGATCAAAGCCCGCCTTAATTCGTAGAGGTCGTCCTTCTTTCAGCTTATCAATTAACTCTTGCTCAATTAAAACTTCATCAGTCCCTCTTAGAAGGATTGTCAACACATCCTCTTGCAATTTCTTTCTCCAAAATTCAGCCTTTATAAAATTGCCATTATAGAATCAATGATCAGCCCGGCTGAATAAATATTTTTATAGCGCCTATAATAGTAAAGCTTTCGAAAAATCATTAGAATGCTTTTAAGTTAAACCTTAGCATATCTTGTTTTTAATAAATTTCAGCTACTTAGCTAACGTCCCATGAAAAATAAATTTTATAATCCCTCCGACAGTCAGATTATTGCCGCTGAAACTCTTAACTGCCATCCTATATAAAGATAGCGCAGGTAAGGTCAATTATTACAGCATTGAAGGCAAACCGAGGCTTTAAGCACGTCTGTTAATTTTGTACGCATCAGCTCGGTCTTTGACACACATCGAAAACAGCCAAGACTCAGCAGGATTCGACCACACAAAGGCGTTGATTATGCTGCAAGGACGGGCACACCGGTAAAATCAGGGGGGATGGGTAAGTTATTTTCCGTAGCAGCAAAGGTGGATATGGGCAATCCATAATAGTCCAGCATGGTGAACACTATGAAACACTTTACGCACATCTTTCAGAGCTTAAAAAAGGACTTGAGAGCGGCGACCCGGTAAAACAAGGCGAAGTTATTGGTTACGTTGGCCAAACAGGTCTAGCAACCGGCCCTCATTTGCATTATGAATTCCGGGTTGATGGTGTTCATCGTAATCCAGAAACGCTTAATTTAGCACAATCATTACCGCTATATGAACAGGCGCTAATCAACTTCAAAGAACAAGCTAGGTCTATGTTAGCTCAACTTAGCAAAACCAAATCAAAATCATTATTTTCTAAAAACCAGTACAGCTATAATTAATAGTTCTTAAAAAACAGTGGTGGAAATTAACAATTCCGACTATTTTATCAGGATGAAGCAAAGGCGACTTAACAGCCGCCCTCAGGCTATCAAGCCGAAAATGAAGAACCGCAACCACATGTCGTGGTGGCATTTGGATTACGGATAACAAACTGCGCACCCGATAAGTCTTCCTTGTAGTCAACTTCAGCACCCGCCAGATATTGAATACTCATCGAATCAATCAGCACTGTAACACCACCATTTTCAACACTGGTATCGTCCTCGTTGACTTCCTCATCAAAGGTAAAACCATACTGAAAGCCTGAACACCCGCCACCTGAGACATAGACTCGCAGCTTCAGATTATCATTACCTTCTTCGGCAATTAATTCGCTCACTTTAGAAGCGGCGCTGTCAGTAAAAATAATTGGATTAGCCATAAAAATAAAACACACTGTAAATTAGAGTTAGTTGGATTATGACTATACCTAGCGTTATAGTCAAGATTTATGGATATAGCGCTATTAACTTTAAACCAGAGTCTTCTTTCAATCCAAACAGCAAGTTCATATTTTGAACGGCTTGCCCCGCCGCGCCTTTAACTAGATTATCAATGACCGATAAAACCACAATCGTTTTCTGGCCTTGCGGTAGATGAATTGAAATCTGACAATTATTACTGCCGCGAACATGGCGCGTGTCTGGATGCGAGCCTTGCGGCAAGACATCAACAAACGCTTCATTTAAATAGCGTTGTTCATATAATGCTTGAATATCATCCAGCTTGGCACCGGAAAGCTGCCCATACAAAGTGGCATGAATCCCGCGTATCATCGGCGTTAAATGTGGCACAAAAGTTAAGCCCACCGGCTGTTTTGCGGAAAGTGCAAGACCTTGGATAATTTCCGGCAGATGCCGATGCCCACTCACGGCGTAGGCTTTAAAACTTTCGCCTGTTTCACTCATCAAGGTAGCCAACTCGGCTTTGCGCCCTGCCCCGCTGACACCAGATTTCACATCGGCTATTAAATGATTAACATCTATCAAGCCATTTTCAATTAACGGTAAAAAGCCCAGTTGTACAGCCGTGGGATAACAACCCGGACAGGCGATTAATTGAGCGTGTTTAATTACCTCACGGTTCACTTCCGGCAAGCCATAAACCGCATCGCGAATCAAATCAGGACAGGCGTGTTCCATGCCATACCAGCGACTCCATTCTTGCACATCTTTCAGTCTAAAATCCGCCGACAAATCAATGACCTTAATGCCTCCCGACAACAGTTGCTCAGCCATCAGCATAGCAGTACCATTGGGCGTGGCAAAAAACACTACATCACATAGCCCCAAGGTTTCAATATCGGGCGAGCTAAAAACCACATCAATATAACCACGCAAACTGGGATATAAAGCATCCACTCTTAAACCCGCATCCGCGCGTGAAGTCACCACCACCACTTCAACCTCGGCATGCAAGGCTAAAATCCGCAATAATTCAACGCCCGTATAACCCGTTCCACCCACAATTCCTGCACGAATCATCTGTTTTATCCTACTCACACATTGTTTATGAAAATAACTGAAGCCTATAATAACCGCATACAACTTTTTAAAGAACTCAACTTATGCAACAACTCAACGCCATGCGAGCCATTGAAATAGCAACTGGGACTTTAAAACCGACTCAACGTCCCATGCCCATACCAGCGGATGATCAAGTACTAATAAAAGTAGCTGCCGCTGGTGTTAACCGTCCTGATATTATGCAGCGTAAAGGATTATACCCTGCGCCTTCTGGTGCATCGGATATACCGGGGTTGGAAATCGCAGGAACTGTTGTGCTAACTGGCGCAGCCGTCAGTCATCTACAATTAGGCGACTGCGTTTGTGCATTAGTGACGGGTGGAGGTTATGCTGAATATTGCTTAGCTTCTGCATCTTTATGCCTACCAATCCCCGAAGGCTTATCTTTTACACAGGCCGCCGCATTACCGGAGAATTTTTTCACCGTTTGGAGCAATGTTTATGACCGCGCCCGTCTGCTACCCAACGAAACACTGCTGGTGCATGGTGGTAGCAGCGGTATAGGCACGACTGCAATACAACTCGCCAAGGCCTTTCACGCCAAAGTCATCGTCACCGCTGGTTCGGATGCTAAATGTCGACTCTGCATCGAATTGGGTGCAGATGCCGCCATAAATTACAAAGAACAGGATTTTGTCGCGGAAATAAACCGGCTTACCGACAGTAAAGGTGTCGATGTTATTCTCGACATGATCGGCGGCGACTATTTTCCGCGCAACCTGAACTGTATGGCAGTTGATGCCCGACTGGTTCAAATCGCTATCCAAAACGGCGCAAAAGCTGAAATTAACCTATTACCCGTTATGCTGAAACGACTTACCATAACCGGATCGACATTAAGAGCCAGAGACGATGCCTTTAAAGCCGACATTGCCAAAAAGCTGCACAAAAATGTCTGGCCTTTACTGGCAAGCGGAAAGATAAAACCCGTTATCCATTCCACCTTTGCACTCAAAGATGCAGCCTTTGCCCATGACCTTATGGAAAGCAGCCAGCACATCGGCAAGATAATATTAGAGGTATAAACACATGACTTACACAACGCTTGTTTCCCCGGCTACACTCAATCAAAATATTGACAATCCCAACTGGGTAGTTATTGATTGCCGCTTTTCCCTAGCAAATAATGATGCTGGTGGCTACGCTTATCGCCACGGACATATCCCCCATGCCCGTTATGCCCACTTGAATAAAGATCTGTCATCCCACATTACCGACTTTACGGGTCGCCATCCCCTGCCCGACTTTACACTTTTGGCAAAAAAACTAGGGACTTGGTGTATAGACAATAAGAGCCAGGTGGTGGTTTATGATAATGCCGGCGGCGCATTTGCAGGGCGCTTATGGTGGTTATTACGTTGTCTTGGACACAACAATGTCGCAGTATTGAATGGCGGTATTCATCACTGGCAAAAACAAGGCTTTGCCCTAAACACCACCTTGCCCGCCCTAAAACCCGCAACATTCAGGCCTTATCTAAACACCGCCGACTGGCTTAATGCCGCACAAGTCCAAAATAATCTCGCTAAAAAAGCGATATGCTTAATTGATGCTCGAACACCCGAACGTTATCGCGGCGAACAGGAACCCATAGACCCGGTTGCCGGACATATTCCAGGCGCATTAAACCGCGCTTTTCAATTAAATATTGATAGTCATGGACTGTTTTTATCAGCCGACCAGTTACACAAGCAATTTAAACAGCTTATTGGCACAACCCCACCCGAACAGGTTGTCCATTATTGCGGGTCAGGGGTAACTGCCTGTCATAATTTACTGGCCATGGAACACGCAGGGTTAAAAGGTTCCAAGCTTTATGCAGGATCCTGGAGTGAATGGATTAGAGATAAGAATCGTGGCGTTGGTTAAGCTTGAGAATATGCACTTCCAACTTAAATCGACGTGTAGCAAAAGAACTAAGCCAACAGCTACACCGCACTTCCATATTCAGTGATTGAATTCATCGACTTAAACTGTCAACAATATAAATCAAATACGGCTTAACCGCTTACCCTCAAACTATTGCAGAGTTTACAGTTAAGCCGACAAAGCGTTTATAATCCAACATTAAACAAAACCAAAAGACTCACGGTGAGCGGCTTAATTTGAAAGGCCCCCTCTTTGATTAGTATCTACGACCGACTCCATTACCAAGAAAAGATCCTGCGGCCGCACCAAGCCCAGTAGCAATGGGGTCACCACTACCAATTTCGTAACCAAAAACACTACCTATAACACCACCCGCTAAGCCCTGATGTGAGCGTTGATCGTAGCCTGAATACTGGGGTTGTTGATAATGATCAGCATGTGGCTGCTGATAGTATTGGGCTTGTGGTTGTTGATAATAGTGGACTTGCGGCTGTTGGTAATATTGAACTTGTGGTGGGTAGTAGTTTATTTGCGGCTGTGGATAATAGTTTATTTGTGGCTGTGGGTAGTACTGTTCTTGGTGATGCCCATGATGCCCATGATGTCCATAATTACCATGCCCTCCCCATCCATAATCGTCATCGTCAGCATAAGATAAAGAGGAGTACAGAATTACAGCGGCAGTTAATTGGACTAATAAAAGTAACTTTTTCATAAAATTCCTCGTGACATGTAGTTAATTCAATATTGATTTAAGTGTGACAAAATCAGGTCGTTTAGTTATACGCCTTGGTGATCATTATCACCCATAAAATATGAATGAATGCTTAATGGAGACAACGGGTTGATAATTTAATTGTAATCTTTAAAAACAAGTCTGAATATGCGCTATGTGTTGGGGCTGTATACTTAAATCATAATAGGCAGACAACGCAAATTAGATTTATTAGCCTAACCAAAAATTCATGTGTCTTTTGCGGGAATGGATCGAAACATAACCCGCCCATGACAAAAAAGGCGGGCTCTTTTGATGATTTTTAAGTCACTTAAACTAACGTCTTCCGGCAATCCCATTACCAAGGT
>JAYTJI010000522.1:0-2385 GCA_043731245.1 Methylococcaceae bacterium
GCAGCGCCCGTCTTTGCGCCTCACGGCGGCGACCCCCAGCTTTGTTGGCTGCGCAATGTATTGTCTAACGACAAACATTACTTGGTCGCGCTACCGCACAACTCGGTCTGGACGACCGACCAAAAAACTGGGGGTCGCCGCCCTTCGGTGCGGGACGGGCGGGGCGTTGCCCCCACCATTCACTGGTGCTGGGGCACCTGAAAACGTTGGGACGTTTTCTGAATGGCGGCTCCCCCAGCTACGGGGCGGGTGCCGTTGGCGGCACGCTCGCACGTAGCTTAAAAGGCCTCGATTTTCGAGGTGTTTTAATTTTTCGATCTTTTAGACGTGGCAGACCGTTAAAAAATACTTCTTCTTGAGTAAGTCCAAGAAGTGTATAAAGTGCGCGCAAATGTGCAAGAACTAGGCCTGCGAGTGACTTAATTTGAGGATGATCCCAGTCAGCTTCGTAAAGTATTGGGGTTAGCCTCGCAATTTCATGGATATGTTTTTGGTTTTTTTTACTCCTACCATCTTCCAAGCATAAAGCAGCAAATCTGCGCCAATGCTCCGAACCAATAAGATCAACGTCCGCTCTGCATAATTGATGTCGCATCGCAGCTAATAGCCAAAGAAAATTCGTACGATCACGTATTGCTTTACTATACCCTGCCCGATTCGTTACATCTGAGTGATGTTCGCAATAGTGTTTACTGTAGCCATCTTTACCTCGTAGCTCATGGATATGCGACAGAGTTGTTTTTTCGGCTCGGACTAAATCTTTATCTTCTTTGAGACGCTTTAGCGCCGAGGCTTCTTCTGTAAGTAAGTCGCAGGCCCGGCAAATGTCATAACCACCGGATAACCCAAATCTCAAATATAGTGGCTCGGAAATGACAGCTCGCTGCATACGTTGTGCTGGTCTTGGTCTACGCTTTCTTTCTAGTTCAAAATCCTCCAAAAACAGATTGCCAGTATTACTTTTCTCTGTATTGGCTAAATAAATTACTTCGGGACAAAGATGTTTACACAAAGCTAAAAAACCTAGCAATGCATCAGTTGTTTGGCTATTTCTGTACACTTCGGCGTGAATCTCTGGGGACACGGAGTCATATAAAAACTTAGATCGCGACGAGCCAAAAAAATCTTCTAAAGTTGGGTTTGTTAGCTCTAAGTAAGGGTGTGCTTTTAATCGCCAGCCACGATTAATCCATTTCAAATCTATTTCCCCATTGACTTTTGCTTCAGGGTAATTTGGCAAATCGTATGCATCAAATTCTGTAAAGTCAATCGATTCAGAAGCGACTAATTTGTTTTCCAAATACAAAACAAATGACTTCGGCTTGAAACCCATTTCTGACAACCAGGAACCAAACGCCGGGTCAAGATGATCAGTAATAAGTTTTCGTAATCCGGGCTTTGAATCGAGGCTGTACGAAGGCGTCAAAACTGCATAAACATTTTTAAAGGCAACGCTAATTGAAGGATAAATTTTATCTTTACGTTTGTCGTATGAATAAAACGCATCTTTCAGATAATTTGAAGTGACGGGATTTGGCATCGAATTCGCATTGAGGGTAAATAACACTGCAATCTTTAACTACTGGTGGAGATTTTAGTGAATATGTTCGTAAACGCACATGCGGGGATGCTTCGTGGCTCAATCAAGGGATTAAATTTCATCATTGGTGAAATTAACTCTTGGCAAATTGGCTGGTATTTTTTGGTTGGATTCATCTCTATTTCTGGTCTCATTATTGGAAGCCGGCTCAGGCTCTACAACCACCCAGATCATCCCTTGATGTCGCCGGTTGTACGGCATCTTTTTGGACAAGGAGTCTTTTGGTGTTGTGCATTGCTTTCAACGGCAACAACATTGGTCTTACTCTCTGTACTGGCTCTAACATTCATTAGTGCTAATGCCACAGCAAGCATAAACGGCTTAAATCTCTACGCAACTTTTCAAAATCATTTGGAAATAATTTGGGTGGCCATACGGGCGCGGACGTTCACGCTGCTTTTAAGCTCGCTGTTTGGCCTAGCCGTCGGATTGATTGTGGGTTTTCGGACTATCCCGTTGTTAGAGCGTGGCCGTGGTTTGCGAGACGTTCGATACATGCAGAAGCTATTTGCAAAAATGCATACTTTTGCGCCTCTACAGTATGTCGATCTAAAGCAAGGCATATTTGTTGGTTTAGAGGAAGGCAAACATCTCGTCTATGTGCCAATCCACCAGTTTCGTGAAACTCATACACAAATCATGGGAGCTTCAGGCAGCGGAAAAGGTATCGCGCTTGGGTTGCTAGGATTTCAATTTGTCAAAGCTGGGGAGTGTGTCATTGCATTTGATCCAAAAGGTGATCAACGGTTGCCACTTGTACTGGCCGAAGCTGCAAAGCAAGCTGG
>JAYTJI010000523.1:0-4606 GCA_043731245.1 Methylococcaceae bacterium
GTTTACGTATTTATAAATCTAAAGACGAATTGCCAAAAGTTCTTGGCGGGTTAGGGATTGCTATTGTATCAACATCAAATGGTGTTATGACTGATAGAGCTGCGCGTGCTATCGGTCATGGCGGCGAAGTTATTTGCACTGTTTGTTAATGTAGGTGTGTTATGTCAAGAATTGCTAAAGCCCCGGTTACCATACCAAGTGGTGTAGATGTAAAGTTGGAGGGTAACATGATGACTGTAAAGGGAAGTAAAGGTCAGTTATCACACGCTCTTAATTCCGCAGTCAATGTTGAAATTGCAGATAATGTATTGGTAATGCAATGGGATAAAGATGACAAAAAAGCGACTGCTCAAGCAGGTACTGCTAGAGCAATCCTAAGTAATATGGTTACAGGCGTCTCTACAGGGTTTGAAAAGAAGTTAGCTTTGGTTGGGGTCGGTTACAGAGCCCAGGCAAAAGAAAAGATTCTTAGTCTTTCGCTTGGGTTTTCTCATCCTGTTGATTTTGTAGTTCCAAATGGAATTACGGTTGAGACACCCACTCAAACTGAAATCCTGGTCAGAGGCACTGATAAGCAATTGGTAGGTGAAGTTGCTGCAAAAATAAGAGCTTATCGCCCACCAGAGCCTTATAAAGGTAAAGGTGTCAGATACGCTGATGAGCATGTTGTAAGAAAAGAAGCTAAGAAGAAGTAAGGTGGCGTGATGGATAAGAAACAATCTCGAATGAAGCGCGCATTAAAATTGCGTTCAAAAATAAAAAAACTAAGTGCAACTCGCTTATCAATTCATAAAACTTCACAGCATATTTATGCTCAGGTTATTAGTGAAGATGGCAGCACTACGCTGGCTAGTGCGTCAACTACACAGGCAGAGATCAAGGTGTCTTTAAAAAATACAGGTAATATTGCAGCTGCCGCTGAAGTGGGTAAATTTATCGCCCAGAAGGCTATTGCGGCAGGGGTAACGGAAGTTGCTTTTGATCGCTCAGGATTTAAATACCATGGTCGCGTTAAAGCATTGGCAGATGCTGCACGTGAAGCCGGCTTGAAATTTTAGGGGAAATAAAATGGCTACAGCACCTGCTCAGGTAAGTACTGATGGATTGCAAGAAAAGTTAGTTAATGTAAGGCGTGTTGCAAAGGTTGTAAAAGGCGGAAGAGTTTTTGGTTTCACAGCTCTGACAGTTGTTGGTGACGGTGAAGGTCGAGTAGGGTATGGCGTTAGCAAAGCTCGTGAAGTACCTATTGCAATTCAAAAATCCTTGGAACAGGCACGCAAAAATATGCGTAAAGTTTCTTTAAAAGGGGATACCTTGCAATACCCTATTATGAACACTACGGGCGCCGCAAAAGTTTATATGCAGCCTGCATCTGAAGGTACAGGTATTATTGCTGGTGGAGCAATGAGAGCCGTGTTTGAAGTGGTTGGGGTGCATAACGTATTGGCAAAATGTATAGGAACCAGTAATCCGATTAATGTTGTAAGAGCAACTATTAATGGTTTGACCGGAATGCACAATGCTAACCAGATAGCTGCAAAACGTGGCTTGTCAGTTGAACAGATTATTGGATAGTTGCAATGGCTGGTACTAAATTAAGTGTAACAATGACAAAAAGCAAGTTTGGGCGTTTACCTCGTCATCAAGCTTGTTTAAAAGGTTTGGGCTTGCGCAAAATCAACCAAACAGTTGAAGTGCTCAACACAGCCGAAAACAGAGGTATGATAAATAAAATATCGTACATGTTAAAAGTTGAGGAAGTGTAATGTATTTAAATACTATCCAGGCTAGTGTAGGGTCTCGCAAAAAATCTAAACGTGTAGGCCGAGGAATAGGTTGTACCCTTGGTAAGACTTGTGGCAGAGGGCATAAGGGACAGAAGTCTCGTAGTGGCGGCTTTCATAAAGTTGGTTTTGAGGGTGGACAGATGCCTTTACAGCGTCGGTTGCCTAAAATTGGATTTACTTCGCAAATAAGTAAATACTCTGCCGAAGTTCGATTAAGCGAGCTGAATGGATTGGTTGCTGATGTAATCGATCTAAAGGTTTTAATTGATGCGAACATCGTACCTGCTTTTACAAAAACGGCAAAAGTTATCCAGTCAGGTGTGGTAAATAAAGCAGTCAGCATTAAAGGCGTGAAAGTAACAGCTGGAGCTAGGGTATCTATAGAGGCTGCTGGCGGCAAAGTAGAGGCTTAAGTGAGTACCTCAAAAACTCAGATGGCTAACAAATCAGGTGGATTGTCAGAGCTTAAGGCGCGATTGATATTCGTTTTGGGTGCTCTTTTTGTGTATAGAGTTGGCTCACATATTCCTGTGCCAGGTATAGATCCAAAAGCGCTTGCGGTAATGTTTGAGCAGCAAAGTGGATCCATACTAGACATGTTTAACATGTTCTCAGGTGGTGCTTTGATGCGGTTAAGTCTGTTTGCTCTCGGTATAATGCCTTATATTTCTGCATCGATTATTATGCAGTTAATGACTATAGTTATACCGACTATGGAGCAGTTGAAAAAAGAGGGAGAGTCGGGAAGGCGTAAGATTTCTCAATTTACTCGTTACGGCACTGTTGTTTTAGCGACATTTCAAGCCATAGGGATTTCTCTTGCGTTGCAAAATCAAACTGCGGGTGGCCTTTCAGTTGTCTTGGACCCTGGTTTTGGATTCATCGCTATTACAACTATAACGTTGGTTACCGGTACAGTTTTTTTGATGTGGCTTGGTGAACAGGTAACTGAGCGTGGAATTGGTAATGGCATTTCAATGATTATTTTTGCTGGTATCGTTTCTGGCTTGCCTAAGGCGATAGGTGGTACTTTGGAATTAGCCAGAACAGGTGAAATGAATGGGGCTTTTATTATTTTATTATTCCTATTGTCGTTATCTGTAACCGCGTTGGTTGTTTTTGTGGAGAGAGGGCAAAGAAGAATTCTCATTAATTACCCTAAAAGACAACAAGGTCGTAAGTTGTATGCAGGTCAAAGTAGCTTTCTGCCGTTGAAGCTGAATATGGCTGGTGTAATACCGCCAATATTTGCCTCAAGTATTATTTTATTTCCCGCAACTATTGCAGGTTGGTTTGGAAATAGTGAGGGGTTTTCTTGGCTTCAGGATGTCGCAACAATGTTGTCACCTGGCCAACCGGTTTATGTAATGGTTTATGCGACAGCAATCATCTTCTTTTGCTTTTTTTACACTGCTTTGGTATTCAATTCAAAGGAAACCGCTGAAAATTTGAAGAAATCCGGTGCATTTTTGCCGGGCATAAGGCCTGGATTACAGACTGGTTCTTACATTGACAAGGTAATGACTCGATTAACATTAATTGGTGCATTCTATATTACATTGGTTTGTTTGTTACCCGAGTTTTTAATAGTATACTGGAACGTTCCTTTCTATTTTGGTGGAACATCATTATTAATTATTGTGGTAGTTGTCATGGATTTTATTTCGCAAATGCAAACACATGTAATGTCCCAGCAATATGAAGGCTTGATGAAAAAAGCCAATCTTAAAAAATAATTAATTACGTATAGAACACTTAGGAGTTAGCTGTGAAAGTTCGTGCTTCTGTAAAAACAATTTGTAGAAATTGTAAAATTGTAAAAAGAAATGGTGTTGTTAGAGTTATCTGTGTTGATGGAAGACACAAACAACGACAAGGCTAAAATTTGTTGCGTCCTAATTACGGCAATGCTATAATTCGACGCTTAACTTTAGAGTACTACTCAGGGGAGTATCTAGATGGCACGTATTGCCGGGATAAATATACCAGATCATAAACATGCAGTCATCGCTTTGACTGCTATTTATGGTATTGGTCGTCAAACTGCAAGTGAAATTTGTGTTGAGGTTGGAATTCAGCCTTCGGTGAAAATAAAAGAGCTGAACGAAGAGCAATTGGAAACTATTCGTGCCGTCATTGGGAAAATGACAGTCGAAGGTGATTTGCGTCGTGAGGTCTCTATGAATATCAAACGGTTGATGGATCTCGGTTGCTATCGTGGCATCAGACATCGCAGAGGCTTGCCACTCCGAGGCCAAAGAACCAGAACCAATGCGCGTACCCGTAAAGGCCCTCGTAAACCCATCAGAAAATAAGTTTTCTTAAGAGATAAATGTAATGGCAAGTCCAAATAATCGTGCTAGAAAGCGCGTAAAAAAAGAGGTGGCTGACGGTATCGTTCATGTTCATGCGTCTTTTAATAACACCATCATTACTATCACCGACAGAAAAGGTAATGCCCTATCTTGGGCAACGTCAGGTGGTTCGGGTTTTAGAGGTTCGCGTAAAAGTACTCCTTTTGCAGCGCAGGTTGCCGCAGAGAAAGCGGGGACGGTTGCTTTGGAATTTGGTATGAAAAATCTGGATGTTATGATCAAAGGCCCAGGTCCTGGTCGTGAATCAGCAGTGCGTTCTTTGAACAATCTGGGATTCAAAATTAATAACATTGTAGATGTGACACCTATTCCACACAATGGATGTCGCCCACCTAAAAAGCGCCGCGTATAGTAATTTTGGAGTAGTCACATGGCAAGATATCTTGGACCCACTTGTAAGCTGAGTCGTAGAGAAGGAACTGATCTGTTTTTAAAAAGCAGAGG
>JAYTJI010000524.1:0-1520 GCA_043731245.1 Methylococcaceae bacterium
TGGTGCAATTGCAACAACATTAAAACACTCAGTGCGGCAGGTATCACATAAATTTGTATGAGTTGACTGCTGTCCACCATACCCGGTATCCACAAATAAACACCCCCGTTAAACGCCAGTATCGCCAGATAAAAAGGTATTTTTTGCTGCGTATAGCGGCTTATTACCAAATACAACAGCCCTGTCATGATTAAAGCTACGCTGGTTTGTGGTGATGCCAGCTGTAGCGGCACGGTAAAAATCGCCAAAACGGGCATGAAAAGTGCCATGTTTAGCAACGGTTTTGAAGGAAATAGTTGTTGCAGAAAAAACAGGCTATAGGCAAGGCCAATGAGTAACGAGGTATCCCATAAACTAACGGGAGCGGTGCCCAGTAATAATAAACGACTATAAAATCCCATCGCGCCGACCAGCATAACAATGCCATACACCCCGTTGGAATCAGGTAAGTGTCGAATATAACGCACACCGATTGCACTGATAATCAGCCCGGTACTGAGTGCGGCGATAGCGTCCCACGGCGCTAATAACCAGTGCAACGGTGTACCTGTCATGACTGAGTGCCTGACCGATATGCCATGAACGCTCAGTTCTATTAAGCTTAAGACAATAAACCCTGTCCAGAAACGTGCGTAGACTGTGTTTGCAAATAGCCGAATAAACAAACACGCGAATAGTATTACTTGTAAAGCATACCAGGGTAACAGTGCTAAAAAATTCTGCGTATCCACCAGTAAAAATGGCCACAGGTGTAAAAAAGCCAATACTTCAACACAGGCGGCGATTAGCCATATTGAGCGTGATGACCACCCTCCTAAAGCGGTAGTCAGGCAGATAATAATACCTAGCGATAACAATAATTCCGGGAGAGCAGTCGCTTGATAAGAACATAGTGTGATGGTAGCAAGCAATAAACTACCGACCAGCCAGTTGGTGACGGCAGTGGTTATTTCAGTTTGATAACAACTGCGAAACCTTGAACAAGCATAAACAGTAACCAGTAAGATCATGCTCCATAATGCCAAGAATAATGGCGGATGAAATAGTTTGCTGAAGCTACTAAGGTAAATCGAACACAGTAATAAAAATACCGCACAAATAAAACCATGCAATGAAGCGACAGAAAATCGTAACCACAACAGATGCAAAAAAGACAAGCTGAGCAGGATACCGATGAAGGGCGTATATAAAAGCGTTATATTCTGAGCGTAACCGGCACCAACATAGCCTCCCAATAACACAAGGCCAGCTATCAATAAGCAAGCAATAAAAATAAACTTCGTTGTAGACTCAAAGGCCAGTGCCAACACTTGTGATTGCCATTGCCAGCGTTGGGCGAGTGCTTTGCCTTTTCTAATCCAGAAGTTCACCAGTAACAACTGTAGGTTGCCCCACAAAAGTAGATTGATTGGCAAATCAGCACTATCGAACCCAAAGCCAAGACCAGCGGCTGTAAAAGCGATGGCTGCAAGCCAGGAAAAACCTGTCCACCGGCTATTGCGAAGCATCAATAAACAATA
>JAYTJI010000525.1:0-4193 GCA_043731245.1 Methylococcaceae bacterium
TTGAGTAGCCGGTCACGTATCGTTTTTATCCGATCGGTTTTGTTGAGTTCAACAGGAGCTCCCCATAAGTAAATCTCCGGGTCGCCGACATTAACACCCCACCAGCGTCTGGCGCGGATTCGACCGGCGGCATCAGAGGCTTGACGGGATCTGCCAAAATTAAAGATAAGCGGTAATCCGCTTGAACCTCCGGTTGTATAGCGAAAAGAACCGCCGGGAACATCAGGCCAAGCCATTTCATTGCCGTGTTGTTGGGCATCTGCCCGAGTCATGACGGGGATTTTTTTATACGCATCAAAGCTCAGGTTTTCTATATTAATACCTGAGTTTTCAATGCGCCGCGCATGCCAGGGGCAGTGCTCCTTAGCGCTTGTCAAAAGCGCTTGAAGCTTTTGCAATTGTAGTGCTTCAATATCCTCTCTTGAATACCATTGGGTTTTTTCCAGTTCAGCCAAATAAGAAAATGTTGGCCGGTTTAATAATTTTTCTTGTAGCGGGTAAATCAGTTGACGTGAAATAAATGGATTCATAGGGGTTGGAGGTTATTGCAAAAGGCTATCGTAAAGTGCTTGTATTTTGTCAGCATGAGTGCCCACGGCAAAGGTATCGAGTGCATGCAGGCGTGCATTATGTCCTAGCTGGCGTTGGAGGTCGCTATTGAGATAGAATTTTTTAATTTCAGTAGCCAGTGATATGGGATCTTTCGGCGTAAAAAGTAATCCGGTTTTATTATGTTCCATCATTTCTGCTGCCCCTCCATGATTCGGGCCTATCAGTGGCCTACCCATAGCCATACTTTCAATAACGACAGTGCCGAGCGGTTCGGGGCTGGTGGATGCTGATATCACCACATTCAGTCCGTTATAAACCGATTCCATTTTGGCAATATGCCCGGTGAAAATAACAAACTCTTCAAGTTGCTCAAGAGCTACGCGTTGGCGGAGCATTTTTTCGTAAGAGGCGCAGTCATCAGGTGTGCCGCCTATGATGACCATTTTTAAATGGGGAATAGTGTCGCGCAGTAACTTTGCAGTATCGAGAAATAGTTCCTGGCCTTTCCAGGGGATTAACAAACCCACCAAACCGACGGCGTAGGCATCTTCTGGTATCTTGTGCTGTTTTCTAAATTCAGTGCCATCTGCCTTAAGGTCAAGTTTTTCTAAAGCAATGCCATCGTAGATGACACTGATTTTGTTCGCGGGTACATGCAATTTTTCCTGCATGTTTTGTGCAACCCAATTTGACACGGAAATAAAGTGATCGGGTAAGGAATAAGCCCACTGCATCAAGTGCGATCCATCCTGATTACCCCGGACATGGCAAACAACGGGGATGCGTAATATTTTCCCAACCAGTAAAGCGGCGCGGTTACACAGCGGTTCATTATTGGCATGAATTAAATCGGCTTTAAAGCGTTTGGCAGTCCAGAGCAGCTGTAGAAAAAAAGGTAAAAAATTGCACAGGTCGTCCGCCCTCGCCAGTAGCTGATTAATGATAAAGCGTAACGGTGCGGAGGTATTGAATAACGACACAGCGGCCAGTTTTTTTCGCAAGCCGATAATATCAATATGCCGATCAGCAATGTGTTGCCATTTGGCTTCATTAGCAATGCCTTGATAATCCAGGCCTGTACGGCCGGTAACGACCATGGGGATGTACCGGGCAGGGTCTAAATTTCTAACCAAGTGCCGCAAACAGATGATAGCGCCGCCATAGCCGATGCCATTTTCGACGTAGAGGATATGTTTTTTAATGTTATTAGGCATGAATAAGATCGGTATTTTTCTAAATCAATTTAGGTTATCAGTAAATATAATATAAGCTGAACTGAGCAAGATGGGAGCAATTGTAGGGTGGATAAGTTAATTTGAATTATAGTGGAAGCTATGTAATATGCTCAGTAATCAGTCATATATTAGTCGATGGCAGTATTTTTTGATATGTTGATGATGGCGTTGTGGGATACAGCGGCTAAGTGCGATTTTCTGAGGAGGAAAAATTATACAGAAAAACCTTCTTTTTTCGCCTGGTAGTAAGAAGAGGGGTGCGATTAAAAGTGCGGTTTAATCTCAGGCTAGCAATTGGGTAGGGTGCGCTGTACGCACCTTTTCGGCGGCAAAGGTGGCGTGTGGTGCGCACAGCGCACCCTACCCGAATGAAAAAACCGCATTTTTAATCACACCCTAAGAAGAGTAATTCCGTCTGTTTGCTTATTTTAGAAGAGGATTAATGTGTCAAATTTGTCAAATGATCCAAAATTTTCGGTCATTATTGCCGCTTATAATGCGGGGGCTACTTTATCGAAAGCAATAGACTCGGTCTTGGCGCAATCGTATGCCGCTTATGAAATTATTATTGTTGATGATGGCTCAACGGATGATACCCCTGTGGTTGCAAGCCAATATGGCGATAAAATACGTTATCATTTTCAGAAAAACGAGGGTGTTTCTAACGCCAGAAATAAAGGCGTAGAGTTGGCTAAAGGTGATTGGCTGGCATTTCTTGATGCCGATGATTGGTACTACCCGCAGCGGTTATATTGGCATGTCGAGTTATTGCGGAGTAATCCAGATCTCGATTTTTTAATAGGTGATTATCACTATGGGCGAGCAGATGGCGCTGTTATCAGGCGTTCCATTGAGGCCACGGCTTTTGGGCTGAAAACCCTGACTATGGCTGATGAGCATGAAAGTGTTTTGTTTGGTGCTGCTGAAATGGGTGAGTTAATCCCCTCGTATTTTGGACATACGTCAACATTTAGTTTACCAAGAGAAACGTTTCTGGCTTTGGGTGGATATGCCCAGTCATTTAGCATTGGCGAAGATATACATTTACTTATTCGATTATGTGCCAGTAGTCATAAAGCAGGGGTTATCTGTAAACCTATGGGGCTTTATTACGTGCATGACGCAGGTTTGATTCGTTCAGACGTTGTAACCGCACAAATTAGAACCGTAGAAACTTTATTATCCCTGAAAGAAGAGCTTACCAATACGCTTGCTCCTATCAGGGATGGCTTTTTATTGCTGCTTTTGAATGCCAGATTTGATTTGGCAACAGCGCTAATAAAGCGTGGACAACATGTGAAAGCAATAATTTCTTTTTTGCCGGCACTTATGGAATCTTGTTCATGGCACAGTGTAAGGATGTTATTTTCGATTATTAAAGGCTAAAATACGCTCCTGACTGTGTGCTTTGACAGTGATATAAGTTTATTGGTAGAAAAGCCTTGCTAAATATCGATAAGTCTTTATAATTGTCAAAATCAATCGCGGGGTGGAGCAGCTTGGTAGCTCGTCGGGCTCATAACCCGAAGGTCGTAGGTTCAAATCCTGCCCCCGCAACCAACATCATAAATAAAGCTGGACGCGCTTCGGTGTAGCTGTAGAATGCGCACCTTCTCGAAAGGCACTGTTTTTGATTTTGTAGTGTGAATCGAATGATCTTTAACAATTTAACAGCCGATAGGTGTGGGTGTTGATGCGGTAGCTGGCTTGGTCTTTTTGATTGAGTTGGCACTAGCATAAATGCTCACACTTGAAGTAAGTCTACTTTGAGTTTGAGCGAGCAGTATTGAAGTAAAAGTAGTTGAAGTAACAGGTATTAAACTGAAGAGTTTGATCCTGGCTCAGATTGAACGCTGGCGGAATGCTTTACACATGCAAGTCGAACGGCAGCACGGGAGCTTGCTCCTGGTGGCGAGTGGCGAACGGGTGAGTAACACATCGGAACATGCCTAGTCGTGGGGGATACCGTAGCGAAAGTTACGTTAATACCGCATACGTCCTGAGGGAGAAAGCAGGGGATTCGCAAGAACCTTGCGCGATTAGAGTGGCCGATGCCTGATTAGCTTGTTGGTGGGGTAAAGGCCTACCAAGGCGACGATCAGTAGCGGGTCTGAGAGGATGATCCGCCACACTGGAACTGAGACACGGTCCAGACTCCTACGGGAGGCAGCAGTGGGGAATTTTGGACAATGGGGGCAACCCTGATCCAGCAATGCCGCGTGAGTGAAGAAGGCCTTCGGGTTGTAAAGCTCTTTTGTCAGGGAAGAAACGGTGGGAGCTAATATCTTCTGCTAATGACGGTACCTGAAGAATAAGCACCGGCTAACTACGTGCCAGCAGCCGCGGTAATACGTAGGGTGCAAGCGTTAATCGGAATTACTGGGCGTAAAGCGTGCGCAGGCGGTT
>JAYTJI010000526.1:0-2019 GCA_043731245.1 Methylococcaceae bacterium
AAATTCTTTAGGCAATACATCATGCAGAGGGTTTTCAGCCTGGTGTTTCATGTTAAACCCTAATGCGCGGGA
The DNA here is from genome assembly GCA_043731245.1 of Methylococcaceae bacterium. GTDB lineage: Bacteria > Pseudomonadota > Gammaproteobacteria > Methylococcales > Methylomonadaceae > Methylobacter_C. The sequence goes on from JAYTJI010000526.1 coordinate 73, forward strand.
ATACTTGGCTACCGCCGCCATATCGTCCTTGGCAAGTGCCGCTAAAATGTCTTGTGTTCCTGCTAATAACTCACGCATTTCTTTCAGAATATGGTTACGCTGAGGTTCGGTAAGATTAAGAACTTGACGGTTATCAATCCCTTCAGCCAAAACTGAAGTAGCAAAAAACGCAAGTAATAGGATGATTTTGTTCATAATGCCCCTATGAAATTCAAATGGATTTTTAAGTGTTTTTTCGATGCTTTAAATTAGGCGTTCAAAATTTGTTATTTACAAACATCACACTGATCCAGCCAATTCTTTAACCGCATCCACGTTGCGGAAAAATACCTTGCCGGGTTTCAACTGCTCAATAAAATCTGTTTTTTTCAACTTATCCATAACCGGGCCTTTAGCTTCGGCAATGTTTAAGGTTTTCCCTGATACTTGCAAAGCATGGTTAACATTTTCCAATGCTTCCAGGGCTGTGGCATCAATATCGCTGACTGAGGTAAAAATGAGTACAACATGCTTAATGTTGGGTTGCCGCAGCAGCTCGGTAGCAAGATAGTCTTCAATGTACACAATATTGGTAAATGTGATGCTTTCATCAATACGAATCAATAATAAGTGCGGCCACGTTTCCACACTATGGCGTTTGATATTGCGAAAATGTTCGGTGCCTGGGATGCGCCCAACCACAGCAATATGCGGTTGGCTGGATTTACGTAAATGGCTGGCAATCGTCAGCACTATCCCTAACGAAATGCCTTCTTCAATACCTAAGGCTAAAACGCCTAACAAAGTGACCACTTCGGCAATACCATCACCGCGATCATAACGCCAGGTGTGAATGATGCTTTTTAAGCGCACCAAAGGGATGATGGCGACCAAGATAATGACGGCCAATACGGCTTTGGGGATATTTTCAAACCACGGGGTAAAAAAGATCACGGCCAAGCTAAGCAGTCCGGCTGCAATCAGCATCGCCATTTGCGTCCGGGCACCCGCAGCAAAGTTCACCATAGTTCGGCTAAAGCCGCCCGCAACCAGCATACCGCCGGAAAGGGCGCTCGCAAGATTAGCCGCGCCCAAAGCAATCAGTTCTTGGTTGGGGGCAATTTTTTCACCTCTAAGATTGGCAGTCACTTTAGCAATCGCGACACTTTCGACATAGGCAATTAACGCAATAAATGCGGCGCTGGGGAGTAACAACCGCCATTGCCCGCTACGGATAAAATCGAGATTTAGTACCGGAAAGCCGGAAGGTACATGGCCTACCACCGCAACGTGTTGTTGTGTATGCAGATTAAAATAGCTCACGGCAACGGTGCCGAGCAGCACCGTTAATAAAGGGCCACATTTGCTGATTGCGGTCACGACGGCTAGCGATAAGCCCATTTTTTTTAGTAGTGTCGTGAGCGGTTTGCCGAATAAGATTAATAAACTGAGTGCTACCAAAGCAATCGAGAGCGTGACGGCATTAAAGCTTTGTATATAACTGCTGTAGCAGACAATATCCAGGCCACAGGTTGGACTTTTCAAACCTAGCGTGTGCGGCAATTGACTTACTATGATTAAAAGTGAGGCGCCGCTGGTAAAGCCCGCCAAAACCGGATGACTGATAAAATTTACCAATCCGCCCATGCGTAATAGCGCCATTAATAACATAATCAACCCACTTTCGGACGATAATATCAATGCACTTTGTACAGGATTACCCAATGCGCTAACTTCTGGCGCATTTAAAGCACTGGCGATCATAATTGCCGCTACGGCAGCCGGCCCCACCGATAAGGTTTTACTGGTGCCAAGCAAGGCATACACTACCGGCGGTAGAATACTCGCGTAAAGTCCAAGCTCCGGTGGCAGACCTGCCAAAATCGCATAGGCTATTCCTTGTGGAACCAGCAAAATAGCGGTAATAACGCCCGCAAGTAAATCATCGTTAAAATCTTGGCGGGTATA
>JAYTJI010000527.1:0-1232 GCA_043731245.1 Methylococcaceae bacterium
TGTAACCCGGCACACAGAGCCTTTACGGATTTTTTAACCAAACAGATGCAGCATATTGACACGCTGCTGTGACAAAATAAAAATGGATCAAGAACAAGAAGTTATTCAGGCGAAAGCTGAAACACAGGACGATATATTGCTGGCAGCTCTAAAATTATTTGCCACAAATGGGTTTTTCAATACCTCGCTAACAGATATTGCCGAGGCTGCAGGTATAAAAAATACTAATGCGATTTATCATCACTTTAAAAATAAACAGGTAATTGCATCCCAATTGTATGTCAATATTTTCGACAGCTTCAATAGTTCTGTCGATGAGATAATGCTTAAAAATAAAAAATCATCAGAGCAACTACATAGCATTGTTGATCTATTTTTCAAGCTGACTGATGATGCGCCGGAGGTTATGCGGTTTCTGCTGGTTTTAAAGCTCAATGAGTTTTTACCTGAGGAGAAACCAATTCAGGAAACGGCGGCTTTTATAAAAATCATCCAAATTATTCAGCTGGGCATTAAGGCCGAAGAAATACGCAATATTGATCCGCAGCTGGTCAATGCCTATTTTTTCGGCATTATCAATCATACTTTGCAACTCGTTTTGGCTGGAGTGCTGGACAAAAAGGCCGATGCCTATTTGTCGCAAACATGGCTTGCAGCATGGGGTGCGATCGCTAAAAAATAATCGCGAGTCGGGTTAAAGAAAAGCTATGGGTGATATTATTCAGTTTAAGCGACCAAAAGTAGCGCAACAACATAAAGGCAATACCTTATGCCGCAGTGGCTTCCATAAATGGGCAGTCATCCAGGAAAAACAGTTTGATGTCAAACAGGGAAAATTGATTACTGTTTATCAATGTACACGGTGTGCAAAAATTAAATCTAAAGCGTTATAGAAGCTGCGGGATTAAATTTTGCCATGGTCGTGTAGCTAGACTGGAATCCTATATGCTTCGTGTTTTGGTTTACGTAAACGCAGGCTGATTTATGGCTGCAATAAAACTCATATTTCGGCTCGCGCTCACACTAACCGATATTGATTAAGCGCTTCAAACAACCCTATCGTCCGGTTCGGCACCCGCAAAGAATGCTGCAATATTTGCCAATACGCGGTTACCCATTGCGACACGGGTTTCCTCGGTCGCGCTTCCTAAATGCGGTAGCAGTGCGACGTTATCCAGCTCCAAAAAATCGGGATCTATATTGGGTTCGCCTTCGAACACGTCTAAACCTGC
>JAYTJI010000528.1:0-1781 GCA_043731245.1 Methylococcaceae bacterium
GTTGACTATAGGGTGGCTTATCTTCATCAGCCACGACAATACACTGTACAGACTGGCTGGCTACGGGTTCTTTTTTCAGGTGGATTAACTTCGCTATCGTTTCTATAAAGCTATAAACCAGCAAAACCTCTTTTTTTATCAGGCTTGTTGGATCAGCGAGACTGAGCAAAAGAATTTGTAGGTAGCACTCTTGCGGAGTACTGGCTTTATTGGCGTGGTTTACATCATTATTGGCAATTTTAGTCGTGTCTTGCTTTATTTTGACACTGAGTTTATAAAGGCTGTGCAAATCTATCCATACCCAATCAGGGATAGGCATTCCCATAATAAAATAACTGACAATAATGCTACTCAAGCCTTTAATGGTACGTTGAATTGATAAGGCTGCATTCTTGCCCTGAAACCAGCCAATTTTACGCCGGGTTAATTCTTTGAGCGTTATCCAGTAACCCGTAGTCAATTCTTTTTCAACTGAAACTAAAAGGTTCAGGCAGTCTTTGTCAGTGTCTTCTTTTGGAAATCCTGTCTTTATAAAATTGGTCCGATAATAATCCTCAAGGGAAAGAACGCTGGTTCTAAATAATTCGAGGGCATCCAACCTTAACTGTACAGGCATTTCAATAGCATTACAGGCTTTAATAAAATCGTAAAGCAACCGGGTAGCTAAGCCCGGATTAGCGGTAGGCAGTTCGGCAAGCCATTGCTGCAAAGCCTTTGCTTCAAATTCTTTTAGACGCCAGGGTTCATTCTGCTGCTTTGGAATGTTCAGGTAAATAGAGCTTTTCAATTGACCACCGAATTTATTTTAGTTATGTGACGAGTTACTCTGTTTATAGGGTAATAATTTCAAATTGATTTATCAACTGCCACCCTTTCTCATCATCATTCCTTTTGATGGATTATAGCCAATGATGGCTGCCGCCATAAAAACGATAAAGGCAGTCAGCGTATAGATGAATGCTTGCTGATTAAATTGACCATACAGAGCAAAGCGTATTAATTCGACGGCTTGAGAAAACGGATTATATTGGGCCAGATTAGCGAGTAGCGGACTGGATTCTTTCATTTTCCACAACGGATACAATGCCGTTGACATAAAAAACATCGGAAAAATAACAAAATTCATGACCCCGGCAAAATTTTCCAGTTGCTTTATGAAGGATGACAACAATAGCCCCAGCGCCCCCAACATTAACCCGGACAGCATCAGTGTTGGCAATACCCACAAGTATCCCTGCCACGGTGCGTGGATGTCATAAAACCAGGCAATAACTAAAAACACATAGACCTGCAAGATAGAGACTCCAGTGCCTGCCAACAATTTACTAAGCAATAAAAACCAGCGCGGCAAGGGGCAGACCATCAATATCCGCATACTGCCCATTTCCCGGTCATAAACCATGGACAAGGAGCTTTGCATCCCGTTAAATAATTGGATCATGCCGATCAGACCGGGCGTAATATAAACCTCATAAAGTATGTAAGTTTCATAAGGCGGGGTGATGGCAAGCCCCAATGCTGCCCTAAATCCGGCTGCAAACACAAACAACCAGACCAGAGGCCGCACCAACGCGGAAATGAAACGTTCGCGCTGAGTAACAAAACGCCATAATTCACGCCCGATAATCCCCCACATTGCCCGCCAGTAATGCAGCATGCTCATGACTGCTCACCTTGCGTCAAACTATAAAAAGCATCTTTAATCATTGCCGTATTTGTTGTATTGAGAACATCATCTACCGTTCCGTTGGCTTTAATACGACCTTTATGCAGCACGATTA
>JAYTJI010000529.1:0-1151 GCA_043731245.1 Methylococcaceae bacterium
TAAATACTCGCGCAAATGCAGAAGGTTCATTGAAATTCATAGATGAAGCTGCGCTTGATCCTTATGTATTTACTCGTGAATCTTTTTTACAGTGGCGAAATAACTTGGCTACAGATGGTAAATCCGAAACATCCTTAGATCTTGACGATGAGCTGGAGGATGGTGGTGGAGCCAATTCTGCTGTAAAAGCCAGCAAGACCACTGTAAACAACAAAACAACTACCGCTCCGCAAACGAAAAGCGAAACTAAATAGCTGAATTTATCGAGTGGCCGATCAATTGTATAAAAATGCGGCCACGTCGGTTTTAAATCTGCTTAATCGTTTTATTGACAGGTCTATTGCATCACTAAAAATGCAGTAAAGAATGCACCTCGTAACCGTTGAGCTTTTCTCTCCCTTCTAAAAAATCCAGCTCCACCACAAAGGCGCAAGCTTCAACTTTGGCCCCCAGCTTTTCCACTAAGTCACAGCTTGCCTTTGCTGTTCCGCCTGTCGCCAATAAATCATCAACAAGTAGCACTCGATCATGCGCGTCAAAGGCATCAATATGCGCCTCCAGTGTTGCTGATCCGTACTCCAGGTCATAAGCCACACTTTGCACATCGTAAGGTAGCTTTCCCGGCTTTCTCAGCGGTACAAATGGAAGCCCTAACTCCCATGCCACCAATGAACCAAAAATAAAACCGCGTGCCTCCATGCCTGCTACTGCGGTAATTTCCCTACCCAAAAAAGGATGCAGTAACTGATGCACGGCGAGTCTTAACGTAGCCGGATCTTTTATCAGAGGCGTAATATCTTTAAAAATAATACCTGGTTTTGGAAAGTCAGGAATATCACGAATTTTGTTTCTTAGTCTATCCATTGTTTTATTTTTGGGGAAAAAGGTTCAAATAAGAATGAAAATAACACACTTAAGCATTTAAGCGGCTTTAGCAAAATGGTGGGCAAAAAAACCTGCCCACCCTACCTCGCTAAACGATAAGCAGAAAAATGTTATCGCTGCTACGCGCAAAACACCTCAGCCTGGGCAATAATCCCCTGCGTATCCAGCCCGCAGATAGCCAGCAGTTCCTCACGCGTGCCTTGCTCGACAAAGCTGTCAGGCAGGCCGATATTTAACACCGGCATGAGGATGCGTTGCGCTTGCAG
>JAYTJI010000530.1:0-1731 GCA_043731245.1 Methylococcaceae bacterium
TTTTAAGCCGTCTACCGGTATTCATAAAACTCTTCTATAAATTGTGTGAGGTAAAGAAATGCAAGTTTCTGTCGAAAAGACATCTGAATTAAGCAGAAAAATGACTGTTATTGTCCCGGAAGCTGTTGTTCAGGAAAAAATGGCAGCGCGACTAAAGTCGTTAGCAAGTAGCGTTAAAATTGATGGTTTTCGTCCCGGTAAAGTGCCTCAGCATGTTGTAAAAAAAATGTTCGGTGACAGAATTCGTGGCGAAATTGCTAGCGATTTGATTAAAGATACTTATTATGACGCCTTGCAAGACCAAGACCTAAAGCCTGCCGGACATCCACTTATTGAGCCGCTGGATGAGAGTGAAGGTTTTAAATACACAGCCGTGTTTGAGGTTTATCCAGAAATATCACTGGCAGGCGTTGAGCAGCTCGAAGTGGTGCGTTCAATAGCTACAGTCAGCGATAGTGATGTTGATGACATGATTGACAAGCTAAGGGCGCAAAAACTAAGTTGGCAAATTGTTGAGCGACCTTCGCAAGAACGTGACCGGATTACTATTAGTTTTTCAGGTGCCTCAGAAGGTGAGAATTTTACCGATGGCAGAGTAGAAGACTTTCCAGTGGTTTGTGGTGAAAAGAAAATGATTCCCGGATTCGAAGATAATCTGGTGGGTCTTGAAGTCGGTGCTAATAAAACGTTTACAATAAACTTTCCAGAAGCTTACGATAATGTAAAGTTAGCAGGTAAAGCTGCTGAATTTGAAGTGGATGTTATTAAAATTGAAGAGCCCGTACTACCCGAAATTGATGAGGATTTTGTTAAGGCTTATGGTATCGAAGATGGATTGGTTGAGTCTTTCCGTGACGATGTTAGAAACAACATGGAAAGGGAGTTGGAGCAGGCCTTACGCGGCTTGCTGAAAAACTCGGTAATGGATGCGTTACATGAAAAAATTCAATTGACTGTACCCAATACGCTGGTTGATATGGAAGTCGAAAACTTGATGAAGCCTTATATCGAAACGGCTAAAAGACAAAAAATGAAGCTGGAAGACCTAAAGTTGCCAAGAGATGCGTTTGAATTGCAAGCTAAACGTCGAGTGGCATTAGGCTTGATATTAGGTGAAATTATCCAAAAAAATGCTATTAAATTAGATGGCAATAAAGTACGCTCCACTATAGAAGACATGGCGAAAAGTTACGAACGTCCCGATGATGTGGTTGCTTGGTACTACTCCGATGAAAGCCGTTTGAACGATGTTCAGCAAATGGTGTTGGAAGATCAGACGGTTGAATGGTTGATTACTCAGGCGAAAGTAACTGATGAAGCGGTTAATTTTAGTGATGTTATGGATAGACAGCAACGATAAGAGGTTGAAATGTATAAACAGCATGTAATGAATCAAGCGAAGGCTTTGGAAGCTGCGGGTGGATTAGTCCCTATCGTTATTGAACAAACCGCAAGAGGTGAGCGTTCTTTCGATATTTACTCAAGACTTTTAAAAGAGCGCGTCATTTTTTTAGTGGGCCAAGTTGAAGATTATATGGCCAATCTAGTGGTTGCCCAGTTGCTTTTTTTGGAATCAGAAAATCCTGATAAAGATATACATTTATATATCAATTCTCCAGGTGGATCAGTAACTGCGGGTATGTCAATCTATGACACCATGCAATTTATTAAGCCGGATGTGAGTACGCTATGTATAGGGCAAGCAGCCAGTATGGGGGCATTGCTGTTAAC
>JAYTJI010000531.1:0-1230 GCA_043731245.1 Methylococcaceae bacterium
GACGCCTTGCAACAGGTCGACGCCTTTGCTGTGGCGCGGGTCGATGAAGGTATTCGTTTGCGTAAGGCAGGGATAAAAAACAGGATTGCGGTTTTAGAGGGTTTCACCTGTGCCGAAGAGTTGGATGAATTATTGCATTATCGATTGGACGCAGTGGTGCATTCTTTTATTCAAGTGGAAATTTTTGAAAGCAGAACAGCACAAGAGCAGATTGCAATCTGGTTAAAACTCGATACCGGCATGAACCGCCTGGGTTTTAAACCCAAAGAATTTAACGCGGTTTATCAGCGCTTAAGCCGGTGCTCCATCATCAGGCAACCGATCAGTTTGATGACGCATTTAGCCAGTGCGGATGATAAACAGGACGCTACCACGCTTAAACAAATCAGCTTGTTTAATGATACGCTTGCTGCGCTTCCCGAACTGAAGTCTTTGAACGAGCGCAGTATTGCCAACTCGGCAGGTATTTTGGCCTGGAAAGAAGCGTTAACCGATTGGGTGCGTCCGGGCGTCATGTTGTATGGCATTTCACCGTTTCCGGATAGCACGGGCGAGCAACTGGGATTAAAGCCGATTATGGGCTTACACTCACGCTTGATTGCGGTAAAGCCTGTAGAAAAAGGCGATAAAGTCGGTTATTCAGGCACATGGGTGTGTAAAAAGCCGACAATGATGGGTGTTGTAGCCATCGGTTATGGCGATGGCTATCCGCGCTATGCCAAAGCCGGAACGCCCGTGCTGGTTAATAGACAGCGCGTTCCTCTGATTGGCAGAGTATCAATGGATATGATTACCGTTGATTTGGAAACACAACCCAATGCAAAACCAGGCGACCCGGTGACGTTGTGGGGCGATGGCTTGGCTGTTGAAGAAATTGCCCTCTGCGCGGATACCATCCCTTATACGCTGGTGTGCGGCGTGACTCAACGGGTGCAGATTGTTGAGAAGTCTGCGTTGTAAAATAATAGGTAAAGCTGGATTATAAGGAGGGTGATTAAAAGTGCGGGGGAGTTTGTTAAATATTGCCGCTTACTTTTGGGTTGTGTTTTAGGAGGCTGTGAAAGTATTCGATTTCGGAGTCAAAACTCATGAGTTTTGACTCCGAATACATGTATAAGGGGGAACTCTAATAATTGCTTATTCATGCTTCGACAGGCTCAGCAAGAACGGATAAGTGCCTGATTTAAAAAGGTCACCGTTCGCACTGAGCTGTGAGCTTGTCGAACAGTC
>JAYTJI010000532.1:0-2333 GCA_043731245.1 Methylococcaceae bacterium
TAAATTGGGGTTTGCTATAAATTACACAAACCCTGCATTAAATCTCTATCCGGTGTAGCCAGCGTGATTGGCTTTGTTTAAAAACTGGGAAACTTCAGAATATAAATATTGGGTTGCCTGAAATTTGTACTAGACTTTGAGAAACCATAGCGAATTTAACTTTGATCCATTACTTACACACCATGAGCACGCCGCTATTTACAAAGCAATGCAATTCAAGGTAGTACTTTGATAGTGTCTTTTCTTAAATTAGAAAATTTAATCGCGCGATATCGCCGTTTAATTGTTGTTTTTATTGCTGCTGCAATTGTTCAGATTTTTGAATTAATACTGCTTTATTATAAATACGACTTATTTACCGGCGGTTTCTTACAGCCGTTTTCATACACTACATTTCCTGACCGCTTAACATTCATTCTGCTTTCATTATGGTTCGACTTGTCATTAGTTGGGCTATTAGCCAGTTTCTGGTTTTTTATAGCCGATAAGCTCAATAAATATGGTCTGATTATTTATTATAGCTTTACTTTTATGGTGGTGTTTTTAGTCGGCAATTGGCTATCTTTTAAGTTTAAGGTTTTGTCATACTTTAGTGACACGATAAATCTTCAGATCATCAAAAACTTAGGTGGGGGCAGTTTAAAAGAAGCCTTGCTTTATGCCAGTAATGAAATCCTTTTGTTTATTGGCATCTTAAGCATAATTACAGTCTGTTTAATTTTTTTAATAAACTTCCTAAGACACAGAACGATTGTTCAGCGATTCACAAATACCACTATTGAGCATAGGACTTATGCAAGGCTGTTGATAGCTGTTATAGCATTAACGCCTATCGTTACGCTATTTGTGTCTAATAATGATTTTTTAAGGTATGGATTAGAAAAGAAAACAGCCTACCGACTTATTAGCATTGGCTTAGATAAGCTATCAGATATTGATTCCGATGGCTTTGGCAGTTTTTCATATCCGAAAGATAAAGCTGTTTTTAATGCCTTAATTTATCCGGGTGCATTGGATATTCCCGGAAACGGAATAGATGAAGATGGCTTTTTGGGCGATGCCGTTGTTACAAGCGCTGTTGCTAATGACAGCCTTGCTGACGTAACACCCAGGCAGGGTAAGAATATTGTTCTTATTGTCCTGGAAAGTGCTCGCGCCGATTTGCTCGATCAAAAAATAAACGGTCAATATGTAACCCCCGTGATGAGAGAAATTGCAAAAAATGGCGTCTCTATCAAACATGCCTATAGTCATACAGGTTATACCGTAACCTCTATTAAGGCTATATTTAACAGGGACTTGGTAAAAAATAAGGATAAGGTTACTTTAATAAAGTTCCTGCAAGCTGCTGGTTATCAGTTGTCCATCCTTTCCGGTCAAGATGAGTCATTCGGGAATGTAGCCGTAGAAACAGGCATGAAAAATGAGGGCGTTTCTTACTTTGATGCAAGGACGGCAATTAATGACCGGGTATTTCCCAGCAAGGAACAAGGCAGTTTGCGCTTGAGTGAAGAGCGCGTTGTAGAACAATTTCAAACACGGATAAATCAGGTAGATTTCACTAAGCCGCAGTTTTTCTACTTGAATATACAAGCGGGGCATTTTCCTTATTCGCACCCAAAAATGGCTAAGCGGATTATTAGTCATTTAATTCCCCGCTCTGATATTAATGAGGAAAATAAAAAGTGGGTTGCTGAAACCTATTGGAATGCCATAGCTAATGCGGATTGGGCAGTTGGCAAAGTCATAGCGTCATTAAAAGAGCGGAACCTGCTCGACAAAACAACCATTGTTCTTTTAGGCGACCATGGTGAATCTTTGTTTGATGATGGGTTTCTTGGTCATGGACATGCCATTAATGATACCCAAACAGAAATACCGTTAATTATAAATGATCCTAATATCATTGCTAATGAACCGATAGGGCAAGTCGATGTCGCGGAAATTGCCATTCGATCTGCCTTAGGTATAGCAAATAAGTGGATAAACATGGATAAAACAGTATTTCAATGGGTGGGCAGTTTATCTCAACCCACATTAATTGCCCATGTAAAACAGAATGGGGTTCGGACATTGTTTGATTTTCGTTCGGAAGAGGTTTTTTTTAGCGATTTAAAGTTATGGAAATCATACCAAGAGGCACTACTAGATCCTGTTTATAAAGATCGGGTGATAAGCCTTATTCGTGATTGGGAGGGATTACGCTGGCGTGAGCATAGCGCAGAAAAGTTATAATTTTTCCTGATTATAAAGATGCTTCAGCAACAACGTCATTCCGGCATGGACTGCCGGAATCCAGGCCACAGGGATGTGTTCATCGCTTGCCATCCGTG
>JAYTJI010000533.1:0-1146 GCA_043731245.1 Methylococcaceae bacterium
TAGCCTAATTGTTTGCCATTTTTCATGACGGCTATCAGTTCCGCTTGAAATTTTTCAACAACCTGCTTTGCAGTGGCTCCTGCTTCTTCCAGCGCATACGCATTGCTTGCAAGCAAACAAAATATAAAAACAACAGCTAACTTCATATTTTTTAAAATCATACCCAAAACCTCATAAAAACCTTAGCCTATTCATTTGATTTTTAATACGCTTACCTGTTTGGGCTGCAATGCAGCAAGGATTGCAGCCCTGCCCCGCGCATTAATCAGCCATTTCTACTCTGATAGGAATGCCTGAAAGAGTCGATAAAGGTTGCTTGACATATTGAGGTGTAGGCTCGGGTACCATATCACCTTCAGTTTTAGGGCCTCTGATGGATGTCAGTAATGCCTTCAACGGATGTTTTAACATGTCCTCGACCGCAGTCGCTTCATAACCGCAATGGGCCATGCAGCTTGCACATTTGGGATTGTTGACGTTGCCGTATTTCTCCCAGGGTGTAGTATCCAGAAGTTCTTGAAAACTTGCTGCGTTGCCTTCATCTGCAAGTAAATAACAGGGCTTTTGCCAGCCAAAAACATTGCGCGTAGGATTGCCCCAAGGCGTACATTCGTAGTTTTGATTACCGGCCAAAAAATCAAGATAAAGCGATGAATGGTTTAATTTCCATTTGCGATTTTTACCAATTCTAAAAATGCCACGGAATAAATTCTTGACATCTTTGCCCTTAATAAATACATCTTGCTGTGGGGCACGCTCATAACTGAATCCAGGCGCTATGGTTACCCCTTCAACACCGAGTTCCATCGCATAATCCAGAAAATCAGCAACTTCCTGAGAGTTTTCACCCTGGAAAAGGGTGCAGTTTATGGTGACTCTAAAGCCTTTTCCCAGCGCTAATTTTATGGCTTCAACTGCCCGATCAAAAACACCTTCCTGGCAAACCGAGGCGTCATGCCTTTCCTGCATGCCGTCTAAATGGATTGAAAAAGTCAAATAAGGGGAGGGCGTATAGTCATCAATCCGCTTTTTCAATAACAGCGCATTGGTGCATAGATAAACATATTTTTTGCGTGCAACAATGCCGGCAATGATTTGCGGCATCTCTTTGTGTATTAGTGGTTCACCGCCCGGAATCGACACCAT
>JAYTJI010000534.1:0-5217 GCA_043731245.1 Methylococcaceae bacterium
TTAGAAAAATAGAACGCTGATGACGCGGATAATTAAGATCAAATAAGATTTTTTTAAATTATCTGTGTTCATCATAGTTAATCTGCGTCATCTGCGTTCCATTGTATTTGATGGCTAAGTAGTTACGGTAGTTTTTTTGGTTAACTATCCATCTCGTGTTTACTGGTTTAGTTTTGCTTTCAGCATTTTATTAACCTCCGCCGGATTGGCTTTGCCCTGCATCTCTTTCATCACCTGCCCGACAAAGAAAGCGAACACTTTATCTTTACCGCTGCGATACTGCTCAACCTGACCGGGATTGTCGGCAATGATTTTGTCAATAATAGCTTCGATTGCACTGGTATCGGTTATTTGCTTTAAGCCTTTTGCTTCAATAATTTCATCAGCTGTGGCTGCGCTCTGCCACATTTCTTCAAACACTTGTTTGGCGATTTTGCCGGAAATAGTGTTATCACTAATGCGAGCTAATAAACCCGCCAACCGTTCGTAACTGACAGGCGAGGCCATGATTTCCAGCCCGGCTTTATTAAGCGCTGCGGAAAGGTCACCGGTTATCCAGTTTGCACAAAGCTTGGCTTCGCAGCCGGAGGACTTCAGTACTGCTTCAAAATAATCAGCCAATTGACGCGAGGAGGCAAGAATGCCCGCACTCTCTTCATCCAGGTTGTAGTCGGTTTTAAAACGTTGTTTTCTGGCTTGCGGCAATTCCGGCAACGTTGCTTTTATTTGTTCTTTAAAGTCGGCATCAATGAAAACGGGTAACAGATCAGGATCGGGGAAATAGCGGTAATCATTGGCTTCTTCCTTACTGCGCATGGAGCGGGTTTCATCTTTTACCGAATCATACAGGCGGGTTTCCTGTACGACTCTGCCGCCGTTTTCTATTAGCTCACACTGCCGCTCAATTTCGTGATTAATGGCTTTTTCAACGAATTTAAACGAGTTGATATTTTTAATTTCAGCGCGGGTACCAAATTCTTTTTGACCTTTGGGTCGCACGGATACATTGGCATCGCATCGGAAGGAACCTTCTTGCATGTTGCCGTCGCAGATGCCTAAATAGCGCACCAATTCGTGCAATTTACGCATGTAAGCGACAGCTTCCTTGGCGGAACGCAAGTCCGGTTCTGAGACAATTTCCAGCAATGGCGTACCGGCCCGGTTTAAGTCAATGCCGGTCAAGCCGTGAAAATCTTCATGCAATGATTTCCCCGCATCTTCTTCCAGATGCGCACGAGTTATGCCAATACGTTTGCTAACGCCGTCCACTTCAATATCTAAATGGCCGATGCCAACTATCGGCAATTCCATCTGGCTGATTTGATAGCCTTTAGGTAAATCGGGGTAAAAATAGTTTTTTCTGGCGAATACCGAATACGGTGCAATGTGCGCTTCGATAGCCATACCGAAAATGACTGCCATGCGCACCGCTTCTTTATTCAATACAGGCAAAACGCCGGGCAAGCCTAAATCAACGGCGCAGGCCTGGGTATTAGGTTCTGCACCATAAGCAATCGATGCGCCGGAAAAAATTTTTGATTTGGTGGCTAGTTGGGTGTGAATTTCCAGGCCGATAACCGTTTCCCATTCCATTTTTTACTCCTTACTCAAAACCTTTGGGGGTATGTTGATGCCAATCGGTAACTTGTTGGTACTGGTGGGCAATGTTCAGCAATCGGTCTTCTGCAAAATAATTACCGATAATTTGCAAGCCTACGGGCATGCCCGCCACAAATCCGGCGGGGATAGACATGGCAGGCACACCGGCAAGATTGATGGCGATGGTGTAAATATCGGATAAGTACATTTCTATCGGATCGCCCATTTTTTCACCAATACCGAAAGCCGTCGTTGGCGTTACCGGCCCCATAATCACGTCAACTTCCGCTAAGGCTTTTTTAAAGTCTTCGCTGATTAAGCGGCGGACTTTTTGCGCTTTAATATAATAAGCATCGTAATAACCTGCTGATAAAGCATAAGTACCCATGAGAATGCGGCGTTTAACTTCTTTGCCAAAACCTTCGCCACGCGAGCGGGTATAGAGATCGGTTAAATCTACCGGATTTTCACAGCGATAGCCATAACGTACACCATCGAAACGCGACAGATTGGCGGAACATTCAGCGGGCGCAATGACATAATAAGCAGGAATGGCCAGCTTAAGACTAGGCATGGAGATTTCCTTGATTTCCGCGCCTAGTTTACGGTATTCATTGATAGCTGTTTCAAGGGTTGCCGCCACATCGCTGTTTAAACCCTCGCTAAAAAACTCTTTGGGCAGGCCAATTTTTAAGCCTGCGAGTGATTTATTCAGTCCCGCCCTATAATCAGGCACAGGCAAATCGACACTGGTTGAATCTTTCGTATCAAATCCCGCCATAGTTTGTAGCATGATCGCTGCATCTTCAGCGCTCCGCGTCATGGGGCCACCTTGATCCAGACTGGAAGCGTAGGCAATCATGCCGTAGCGGGAAACACGCCCGTAAGTGGGTTTTAAGCCGGTAATGCCACACAAAGCCGCAGGTTGGCGAATAGAGCCGCCAGTATCTGTTCCTGTTGCACAGGCTGCCAACCGTGCCGCAACAGCCGCCGCCGAACCACCCGATGAGCCGCCTGGAACAGTGTTGGTGTTCCAGGGGTTTTTAACGACGCCGTAATAGCTGGTTTCATTGGATGAGCCCATTGCAAACTCGTCCATATTGAGCTTACCCAACAGCACTGCGCCAGCTTGATTAATTTTTTCCACTACGGTGGCGTTATAGGGCGCAATAAAATTATCCAGTATTTTAGAGCCGCAGGTGGTTTTAACGTCCAGGGTGCAAAAAATGTCTTTTTGGGCAATGGGTATGCCGGTCAATGTTTCAGCTGTGCCGTTAGCCAGTCGGGCATCTGCCGTTTTGGCATTCTGCAATGCGAGTTCTTCGGTAACAGTGATATAGGCATTTAATTGTTGATATTGGTTAATCCGATTCAAAAATGCTTGTGTCAGCTCTACGCTGGAAAATTCACCTGAACGCAAGCCTTGGGCTAATTCTGACAATGTTTTAGTGTGCATCAGTGTGCGTTCCTTTTACTCAATTACTTTCGGCACGATATAAAGCCCCGCTTCAACTTGTGGCGCAATCGCCTGAAATTTTTCACGATTATTCTGTTCCGTGACTGCGTCAGTTCTTAACCGTTGTGCCTGATCCATAGGATGAGCCATCGGTGTGACGTTATCGGTATTTAATTCACTCATCCGGGTCATCAAGTCCAACATACCTGATAAATCCTTTGCATAAGAATCAATATCTTGTTTGTCAATTCCCAGGCGTGCTAAATGCGCAATTTTATTAACATCATCTGCCGATAATGACATTTTTTGGCTCCATATTTAAAATCAGTAAGAAAAGTAAAGTGCGTTATAGGCCAGCATACATTTCATATCTTTAGCTTTTGTGTAGCGTATTCCTAAACCATGCGGGGTATATTACTACAAAAATCCTAGTTATATCTTGCTCAAATACCCGCTTGATTGATAAAGTACTACAATTTTTATTCCACAAAGGAAACAGGTAAAAATGTTCAAAAGAATTCGCGGTCTTTTCTCCAACGATCTCTCGATAGACCTGGGTACCGCAAATACATTGATCTACATTCCAGGTCAAGGGATCGTGCTTAATGAGCCTTCGGTTGTTGCTATTAAAGAAGACAAAATACGGGGTTCCAAAATTATCGCCGCTGTTGGTACTGACGCAAAACAAATGCTGGGACGGACACCGGGCAATATTACTACAATCCGGCCAATGAAAGACGGAGTAATTGCCGATTTTTTGATGACTGAGAAAATGTTGCAATTTTTCATAAAAAAAGTTCATAAGAAAAGCCGCTGGCTAGGCCCTAGTCCACGTATTTTAATTTGCGTGCCTTGTGGCTCAACGCAAGTTGAGCGCCGCGCTATTCGGGATTCTGCTGAGCGGGCAGGTGCGCGTGAGGTCTATTTGATTGAGGAGCCGATGTCGGCTGCGGTAGGTGCCGGTTTGCCTGTCGATGAAGCCTGTGGTTCCATGGTGCTTGATATTGGTGGTGGCACCTCTGAAGTGGCAGTCATATCATTAAACGGCATTGTTTATTCAAACTCTGTTCGTATCGGTGGTGACCGTTTTGACGAAGCTATCATCAATTATGTGCGCCGAAACTATGGCACTTTGATTGGTGAAGCAACGGCTGAAAGAATAAAGCTGGAAATCGGTACCGCTTACCCCGGCAGCGAAGTCAGGGAAATAGAAGTGAAAGGCCGTAATCTAGCTGAAGGCGTACCGCGTAGCTTCTCCCTGAACAGCAATGAAATCCTGGAAGCTTTGCAAGAACCGCTATCCGGCATAGTCAGCGCCGTAAAATTAGCACTGGAACAAACCCCGCCAGAACTTGGCTCAGATGTTGCCACCCGTGGTATCTATTTAACCGGCGGCGGCGCTTTATTGAAAGATATTGACCGTCTGATCTCCGAAGAAACCGGTCTGCCGGTGCATGTCGCTGATGACCCGCTTACTTGTGTTGCCAGAGGTGGCGGCATGGTTCTGGAAATGCTCGATAAAAAAGGCCTCTCAAGTTTTTCATTAGAGTAATGGCGACCCGCTAAAATTATTCGACTGGAGCCGGATCTAAACGGTAGTTACCTTCTGGGTAAAGGAATCTATTGCGGGAGCGGCTTTTGCCGCGAAGAACACGGCTACTAATAGCGGCGGTGTGGCTTCTTAGGCGAACCACTCCGCAAAGCTGTAGATGCTCAAATGTGTGTTCATTCCTAATCCAAGCTAGAGCACTTTTTTCTGATACGAGGCATTCGCTATAAAACTTTTATTTGCCACCGGCCCATCAATTAACACCCGCTTGCTGTTGGCAGTCATTGTCTCCATTGCGTTACTTGCAACTGAACACAGAAGACCGGGGCTGGACTCACTACGCACGGTACTGTCTTTTTTTGTTGACCCGGTAAAATATTTGGTCGATTTACCTACGACCTTTGCTGAACAGGTTACCGGCTCAGTTATTTCCTACCAGGCATTGAAAAAGGAAAACCAAAAATTGCGTGAAGAACAGCTCATGCACCAAACCAGATTACTTAAATTTGCTGCTCTGGAGAAAGAGAATATTCGTCTGCGTGCGCTATTGGAAAACTCTTTTAAGCTGGGTGAGCAGGGCATGGTTGCCGAATTATTGGCAGTCAATATTGCG
>JAYTJI010000535.1:0-4240 GCA_043731245.1 Methylococcaceae bacterium
TCAATTTGGATAGAATGGCTGATTGATAGCCCGCTAAAACTTGCGATTGCCGAAGCGTTTCCTGAAACTGCGCAGTGCATTGTGCCAACAATAGTGCAGCTGGAGCTTGCCAAATGGCTGATGCGCGAAGTCGGCGAGTCAGAGGCAGACCAGGTGATTGCGTATACGCAAAGCTGCGTAGTGGCGATACTTGATACTAACATTGCGCTGCAAGCGGCGGATTTGCATCGTCAATACAAACTTGCCACCGCAGATGCCATTGTTTATGCAACAACATTGGCTTATGGTGCGGACTTGCTCACCTGTGACGCCCATTTTGAAGGCTTGCCTGATGTGGTATTTTTTAGAAAAGCCTAAATTCAAGCAAAACACTTAATGTCTATCTTTTGGAAAACACACATGTCTGATATAGAAATCGCCCAACAAGCCAACATGAAGCCCATCATCGTTCTGGCAAAAGAACAATATGGTATAGACGCCGAACACCTTGACCCTTTTGGTCATTACAAAGCCAAAATTTCACTGGAATACATCAACAGCCTGACCGATAAAGAAGACGGCAAACTGATACTGGTGACTGCGATCAGTCCCACTCCAGCTGGTGAGGGCAAGACGACCACAACCGTAGGTTTGGGCGACGCCATGAACCGCCTGGGCAAAAAAACCATGATGTGCCTGCGCGAACCTTCCTTAGGCCCCTGCTTTGGGGTAAAAGGTGGCGCGGCGGGCGGTGGTTACGCCCAAGTCGTGCCTATGGAAGATATTAATCTGCATTTTACCGGTGATTTTCATGCTATCGGCGTGGCGCATAATCTGTTATCAGCATTGATAGACAACCACATTAATCATGGTAATGCGCTGGACATAGACCCAAGACGAATCCAATGGAAACGCGTGGTTGATATGAACGACCGCGCCCTGCGTAATATCGTGGTTGGTATGGGCGGCGCTGCCAATGGTTATTTGCGTGAAGACGGTTATGACATCGTGGTTGCCTCTGAAGTTATGGCCATTCTTTGCCTGGCCACCGGTCGTGCTGATCTTAAAGATCGCCTTGGCCGCATCGTCATCGGCTATAAATCCGACAACAAAACGCCGGTTTATGCACGAGACTTGAATGCTCAGGGCGCTATGGCAGCTTTGTTAAAAGACGCCATCAAACCTAATCTGGTACAAACGCTGGAAAACAACATCGCTATTATTCATGGCGGCCCGTTTGCCAATATTGCCCACGGCTGCAACACGGTAACCGCCACTAAAACAGCGTTAAAACTGGCTGATTATGTTGTCACAGAAGCAGGCTTCGGGGCTGATTTAGGCGCTGAAAAATTTATTGATATTAAATGTCGCATGGCCGGGTTAAAACCCTCAGCAGTGGTTTTGGTCGCAACCATCAGGGCGCTTAAATTCCATGGCGGTATCGCCAAAGATAATTTAAACAGCGAAAATCTGGCTGCATTGGAACAAGGTTTTGTCAATCTTGAGCGTCATTACCACAACATTACCCAACATTACGGCTTGCCTTGCGTGGTGTGTATTAATCATTTCACGTTTGACACCGACGCGGAAATCGCTTTACTGCAACAAAAATGCAGCTCATTAGGCGCTACTTGCGTGGTTTCTAAGCATTGGGCAGCAGGTGGCGCAGGTGCAGAAGCCTTGGCACAAGCTGTCATTGACGTTGTTGACCACCGCGAACCTGAATTTACTTTTGTCTATGATGAAAACCTCAGTTTGTGGGAAAAAATAGAAGCGATTGCTACCAAGTTATATGGCGCGGCAGGCGTCACCGCCAATGCCAAAGTAAAAGCCCAGCTCGCCACATGGGATAACGATTACGGAAAATTCCCGATTTGTATCGCAAAAACGCAAATGTCGTTTTCGACAAATGCCACTATTAAGGGCGCGCCCTCCGGTCATACGGTAGAAATTCGAGAAGTTAGGCTAGCCAACGGCGCAGGTTTTATAGTCGCTATTGCCGGTGACATAATGACTATGCCGGGCTTACCCAAAGTGCCTGCTGCGGAAAGGATTGATATTGATAATGACGGCAGAATAACAGGCTTGTTCTAGTACGCAGGCAGCTTAGTTTTGATGAGTGTAACAAAAACCTCGTAGGTCTTGATGCCGACTAAAAGCGTTACTCGACAAAATAAGAATAGCTGAGTACTAAGGCTGTAGAGTGGTTTTGAGTAAGCAAGCCACCAGAAAGCACAGCCAATTATTTTGGCATACCTTACCTAAAAGTATGCCAATTGTTTTTCGGTAATGATTGATTTTCAGACAAATTTGAACGCTGTTTTGTGTTATTCTAGTCGGCTAAATTTTATTCAATAAATTCCCATATCACTTTATGCGAACTCGCGTTAAAATTTGCGGCTTTACCCGTGTTGAAGACGCTGTTTATGCTGCCCACTTGGGCGTAGATGCGATTGGTTTGGTATTTTACCCGCCAAGCCCGCGACATGTTGAAATTGAGCAAGCGCTCAAGATTGTCAATGCTTTACCTGCTTTTACTTCTGTTGTCGCTTTGTTTGTTGATGAGCAGGAGGCGCGGATACGCGAGGTTTTGGCGCAGGTCCCGATTGACTGCCTCCAATTTCATGGTGATGAGTCCGCTGAAGCTTGCAGAATTTATGATAAGCGCTACATTAAAGCGGTAAGAATGCAGAATGATATTGATATATCCGCTTTGGCTCTGCATTATCATGACGCCACGGGATTATTGCTGGATGCCTACCATCCCGGTGTAAAAGGCGGCACAGGCAGTCAATTTAACTGGGAGCTGATCCCCAAACGTTGTGCTTTGCCGATCATACTGGCCGGTGGTTTGGATGCAACTAATGCCAGGCTGGCAACGCAAACTGTAAAACCTTACGCGCTTGATGTCAGTAGCGGTGTGGAAGCAGAAAAAGGTGTTAAAGACTCGCTTAAAATGGCGGCATTTATAAAACAAGTTAATGAGGGTGACAGAGTAACAACATGACCGAAAAATATAATATGCCCGATGAGCGGGGACATTTTGGCCCTTACGGTGGAATTTTTGTAGCAGAAACCTTGATCCCGCCGATCCAGGAACTCAATGCAGCCTATCAACATTATTTAAACGATCCCGAATTCATTGCGGAGCTGGATGCCGATTTAAAATATTATGTCGGCCGGCCTTCGCCTTTGTATTATGCCGAACGCTGGAGCCGGGAACTGGGTGGCGCGCAAATCTATTTAAAGCGCGAAGATCTTAATCATACGGGCTCTCATAAAATCAACAATACGGTAGGGCAGGCCTTATTAGCCAAACGTATGGGTAAGACCCGTATTATTGCTGAAACCGGAGCCGGTCAACACGGCGTTGCAACCGCTACGGTTGCGGCAAGACTGGGTCTGGAATGCGTAGTTTATATGGGCGCTGTTGACGTTGCCCGGCAGTCTTTAAACGTGTACCGAATGAAGTTGCTGGGTGCGAAAGTAGTCGCAGTTGAGTCAGGATCTAAAACTCTGAAAGATGCCTTAAATGAAGCGCTTAGAGACTGGGTAACCAATGTTGATAATACTTTTTATATTATTGGTACGGTTGCAGGTCCGCATCCCTATCCTGCCATGGTGCGGGATTTTCAGGCAATCATTGGCCGGGAATCCAAACAGCAATGTCTGGAAGCAACAGGACGTTTACCCGATGCTTTAGTGGCTTGTGTAGGTGGCGGTTCAAATGCTATCGGCTTGTTTTACCCTTTTATTGAAGATGAGTCGGTAAAAATGTACGGTGTTGAAGCGGCTGGAGATGGTGTTGCCACAGGCAGACATTCGGCGCCATTATGTGCGGGTCGGCCAGGCGTATTGCACGGTAACCGCACTTATTTGATGGCGGATGATGACGGCGAAATTATTGAGACGCATTCTATTTCAGCAGGTCTGGATTATCCCGGTGTTGGCCCTGAACATGCGTGGTTAAAAGATACTGGACGGGCGACTTACGTCAACATCACCGACACCGAAGCGCTGGAAGGTTTTTATGCTTTGACGCACATGGAAGGTATTATCCCCGCTTTGGAATCCAGCCACGCCATGGCTTACACGATGAAACTTGCGCCCACTATGAGCAAAGATGAGACCATTATCATCAATCTGTCCGGTCGTGGCGATAAAGATATGCAAACAATGGCCAAACGTGAGGGGATAGAGCTGTGAGTCGATTAGCTGCTAAATTTGAAGAGCTTGCCAAAACCGGCCGTAAGGCGTTAAT
>JAYTJI010000536.1:0-3455 GCA_043731245.1 Methylococcaceae bacterium
TAGGGTTTGCCCCAAACCCGGCAAACCCACGAAAAATTCGCTGGTGGCCGTGTTGCTACGCATGGTGGCCTGATGAATTTTTAGGAAACTTCAGCTATAGTACACAAGCATCTTTATAGTATGAACAGTTATATCCGGCCAGATTAAAATGAAAAAACAATGCAGTCGTTGCTCAAATACTGCATTTTTGTTGTCATACTCACCATTTAGGCTAATCAGCCCAGCCTTTATTTTTTTCGTGCATAGCTTTATTGTGACCGGCGCCATCAGTCCTCATTTCGAGCTGCATAGCAGTGTGTTCGATATGCATTAAATGCTCTTCGAACTTTGGAATTAAACCCTGCAAAAAAATCTTCAGCTCCTCATGAGTAACCGCAGGCAAAATTTCTTCCTTAAGCCTGCGGATGAAATCTTTTGAAAACGGCAGTTCATGAGCCATATAAGCTTTGTCGAAAGCGGAGCCGGTAACCGACTTTAGGCTTTCCAGTCCATTGACACTAAAAAATACCTTCCAGCCAGCATCGCTGTTGACGCAACAACAGCTATAAGATCCCAAAAGATTCTCGGTGAGGCATTATGTAAGATGCCGTGCTATTTTTCGGATACGTTGCCTTCTCCCGACTAACTTAAATTAAGCCAGCATTAATATAAGCTACGACCTGAAATAAAAATCGCCTATCATATTGATATTAAGTGATTAGAGACTCACTACTGATTTGGTTTATTTATGAGGGTTCCATGAAGCATTTGTTATTGTTTGTACTTTCCATAGTGTTCTTAAGCTATGGACATAATGCATCGGCACGCAAGCAGATTAAAAATTCTCCGCAAAATGCGTTGCAGTGCGCAGCGTTCAGCCCTTATGTCGGCAAACTTAATCCTGATTATGGTGCGCATCCCTCTAAAGAATTAATCAATAGCTTACTGGACACACTAGTTAAAGAAACGCCTTTTCGCTGCATCATGACTTACGGTGTTCTCAATGGCTTGGATGCTATTTTTACCGCCGCAGAAGCGCGACATATAAAAGTCATTGCGATTCTCTGGCTGGATAATGACACGGCCGTCAATTCACAATCCATTGCCAAAGGCATTGAAGTGGCCAAGGCTTTCCCCAAAACCATCATAAAATTAAGCTGCGGTTCTGAAGTAAGAACCCGTCATGGTAATGTTTTTGATGGTGAAATCACCCGCTGTATTGATGGTTTGCGCAAAGCGGGAGTCTCTCAGCCGATTACCACGATAGATACCTGGTGGGAGTGGTGCAATAGATCCCCTATCTGCGTACAAACCAGTTTTACAGCACAAGTTGACTGGATTGGAACCAATATATTTCCTTGGTGGGAAAATATATATGCCGGTATCCATACCTGTACGCCTGCCGAAAAGGCAGCGGACTTTCATATCGCACGGCTTGAAGATATTCACCGCACCTACCCCGGCAAAGAAGTTATTGTGACTGAATTTGGCTGGCCGAATGGGCCTGAAGGAGGCACTGAAGCCAATCTTAAAACCGGTGAACATTGCGGCATTGCAAGTAAGAAAAATCAAACGTTGGTCGTTAAATCAACCTTTGAAAAACTGGCTAAAAAGAAATGGTCCGGGGTGGTTTTTGAGGCGTTTTCAGAAAGCTGGAAACCCACTAAAGAAGGTGGCTTTGGTAGTTATTGGGGGGTATGCCAAGGTGAGCCCCCTTATAAATGTACTAAGGGATTAAGTGTCCACCGATAAAATAAGGTAATTGTGTCTGTATTTAAAAAATACCGCTTTATCAACGCGTATCGTTTGATAGAATACTGCTCCACTGTAACAGCTGGAATTTGACTTTACTAATTACTGTACTATCGTTATCAACTGTATGCTTCAGATTACTTTAGTTGAATTCGCCTTAGGTTGTATCTTTTAAGCTAAAAAACGGCTCGACAACCCAATGTTCTCGCCGCTACCCCTAAAATATTCTTGATAAACCAGATATTTGTAAGGGGCGTGGCTTGAACTTACCATACTAAATAAGCAGCCACACTCACCACAACCTACTAGAGATCGTCCATTTTTAATGAATACTGTGAAATCGATTTTACTTATTTTGATGCCTGCCTGGTTATTGATGGTGTCCGACTCCAGCTTTGCACGCCATGCTGCCATCATGATCGACGCCAATAACGGTAGTGTATTGCACGAAGAAAATGCCACGCAATCATGGTATCCGGCTTCACTCACTAAAGTAATGACCCTTTACATGGCATTTGACGCCTTAAATGCGGGCAGAATTCACCTTTACGATACTTTAAGTGCCTCCTACCATGCCTCACGCCAACCCACTAGCAAACTGGGGCTAAGAACAGGCGAAACATTAACGGTTGAAGATGCAATTTTAGCCATTATCACCCGCTCTGCAAACGATGCTGCTGTCGTCCTGGCTGAACATCTGGGAGGCACGGAAGAAAGCTTTGCGGTTAAAATGACCACTAAGGCGCATGCTTTGGGCATGTACGATAGCCACTTCATGAATGCAACAGGGCTGCCTCATCAATGGCAAGTAACGACTTCCAGGGATATGGCCATGCTGGCATGGAAGATACAACGAAATTTTCCTAACTATTACCCCTATTTTGCTACCCATAGCTTTTATTACAAAGGCCGTGAACTAAGAGGCATCAACAAATTTACAGCCAGTTATCCGGGCGCAGAAGGCATGAAAACGGGATTCACCTGTGGATCGGGCTACAATCTCATTTCCGTAGCCAGTCAAAATGGTAAACGCCTGATCGGCGTAATATTGGGCGGCATGACAAGTGCAGAACGCTATCAATTAATGGTTAATATGATGGATGACGGCTTTGGTGATCAACTTAACCGGTATCCAGCCAAAAACATCAATACCATAGCAACCCATTCTACAGGTACACCGCCCTATCAGCTTGGTTGCGGCAACATGGCACCTACGATTGTGGCCTCGAACGATAATGGCGATAGCTATAACGACACTTACAAGTTCATCAAAAAAAGTGAGCGTATCAGTAAGGCTCAACACATAAACACTCACCATACCGTTAGCAAAGCCAAACCAGTCAGCAAAAGCAAAACCATTGCCAAGGCGAAACCGGCCATCAAAAGCAAAACCGTTGCCAAGGCCAAACCGGCCATCAAAAGCAAAATCGTTGTTAAGGCCAAACCGGCCATCAAAAGCAAAACCGTTGTTAAGGCCAAACCAGTCATCAAGAGCAAAATTGTTAGCAAAGCCAAACCAGCCAGCAAAACGCGCTATCGCCATTCCTAATAATGGCTCTATTTGAAATTAAAATGGATAATCAACAACACAATCCACAAAGGAAATGAATCAAGAGGCCGTATTCCATTTCACTCCCGATAGGCAACTTGCTTTTTCTAATGTCAGAAACCGTACAGAATTTAATAATGATTACTATACGAACTGCAAAATCATCCGACATTCC
>JAYTJI010000537.1:0-5139 GCA_043731245.1 Methylococcaceae bacterium
TATACAATCACTGGCTATGCAATTTTTCCTGCAACCAAACTTTTATAAGTGACTGGTAGGGCACATCCCGAGAATTCGCAGCTGCTTTGATCGAATCAAGGAGGTGTTGAGGAAGTCGCAGTGAAATCGTTTTTGTTGTTGGCTTTAAATTAGGCAACACTATCCGTTGCGCTTTCGTCCAATCCAGATAGTCTGTGGAGTCATGTTTTCCCCAAAACGCCTGCTCTTCGGTTTCATTGGCAAATTGTGGAACAGTTTTAAGTTGTTTGCTCATAAATTTTGCACTCCTTTCTGTGCATGTCTCTGGCTGATATAAGGCCGTAAATCGTAAGGTGGTTCCGCTTAAGCGAACCACCATAAACGAAACCGCCCATCTACAATTTACCTTGATACCTAAGATCATTTCATTTCTTACCATAAGCACTATCGTGATCAGCGGCAAGGGTCAGCAAGCGCATATAATCGCCGTCGCGATAGACGGTTGCGCGGCGAGATTGCGTAATCCTGAGCGAATACAGTGAATCAATACCCTTAGGCGGTTTAACGCTGACGATTTTTTCCCACTTTAAGCCATTATCACGATAAACCTGCTGTCAGGTCATTTGCCGCAATTTGTTTAAGGTATCCAAAGCGGCATGGCGTTCAGTCTTTTGCAGCGTAAACAGGTTTTCTTGAAATACGGGGTTGTTTAAGTCCAGGCGCACCCGCACCCGACCTGATGCTTCCGCCTCACTCGCCTGCATCGAGTTTTTCTAATACGGTTTCCACATTAGCATCGTTGGCGGGATGCTCTTGCGCTCAAGTCAACGCTTGCTGCAAATCCGCAGCCGTTTTAGGTTGTTGCAGCCAGCGTTCATTATCAGGAATGACGGTAGCTGTGCGGATCAACCAAACCCCTGCTTCTTGTTCTTCGACCAAAACTTGCCGACCGGCATATTGCTTACCTAATGATATTTGCCCATTAGCACCAATGACTTTGATGCTAGGTTGTGCTACTACGATGGACATAGTATTTCCCTAAAAATTATAAATACACTAATTTGAACTATAACAGAAATTATTGATATTAGGAATCCACCAAAATCATCGAAACCACACTTGTAAGTGTGCTACGCGTTTATTCTCTCACCTCCGCGCTGCTACGGTTTAAACAAGTGTGCTTTGCGCCTTTTACAGTGTGCAGTATTCCGCACATCCCTGTGCGGTTGCGGGCTGAGGTAACGCGGTAAGGCGCAATCCATAGGGCACAATAGGCGATAGTCATATTGCGCCGCATGTTGGCCTTTGATCATTCAGCGCATTACGGCTATCGAGACTGTGAAAGTATTAGTGTGTGGAGTAAAAAACATGTCTTTTTATTCCGGTCTTAAATAAAAACAATGGCTTGAAAAATAGCAAAAACGTTTTTAAACCTGTTTTTAGAATACTTTCACAGTCTCTAAGGTGTGCTACACAAGTGAACTGTATCTTTCCGCAGTCTAACATGTGGCGCTAAAGCAAGCTTTTCATTGCTGAAAAAGGCAGCACCAAGCGACTTTTGCTTGCCGACAGTGGCTTGAAACCAAACTTTTCGTAAAAGCCAGCCGCTTTTTCATCTTTGGCATCGACAATTATGCCCAAGACACCGATTTTTTCAGCGGTAGCCGCCGTTGTTTTGAACGCATGAAAAATCAAGGCATCGCCATAACCTTTACCTTGATAGTGCTGGTCTACGGCTAAACGCCCCAACAACAAAAAAGGCACATCATGGTAACCGCCTGGTTTGGTATTATCGGGTAATTGATTGACAGGCACGGAATGGGCACAAATCGAGTAATAACCGATGATTTGTTGCTGTTTTGCAAGCACATAAACTCGTGTTAGGCCACGTTTTTGATCCTGATTAGCGAATTGTTGCAGATAGAGATTGAGAGCTATAACGCCACAGTCAAAGGCTTTTCGATGATGTTTTGCCGTGTCTAATCGCTCAAACTTCATTCAGCAATTATTATCTTTTGATAGAATGATGCCGCTTTTTTCATACGTTCAGTGGGTTCTACGGGGTTATCTATCATAGTAAAAAACATCTGCCAATCATCTGAATTAAAGCAGGTTTTTTCATGTTCTGAAATAATCGCCTCCGCTTTTTCCCGAATACTCTGGCGAATAAATTTACTTTTGTCCAGCTCCACATAGCCTCTGGCTTGTTCCAGTAACTGTAAAGTCACAGCATCCATACGGACTTTTAGGACATCTTGTTTGTTTGATTCGACAGTCATACATCACCTCGTTGTTATCGTAGCGCTATTATACCCACAAATTAAACAGCTATTTATTAATTTGTGGGTACAAATAGAAAAATTTCGATCCCATGTGAAATAGAACAGGTAATAATGCGAAGCTTGTCATTTTTCTCCGCTCGTCCTGAGCCATGAGCTTGTCGAATGGTGAGGGGATTTGCTTCTATGAAGGTTTATACCCGCTTTATTTCACCTGGAGCCAAAATCTCTAAGCTGGCTGTACGACAGTAGAGGCGGTGTTATATTGATGGGTGGATTCGAGTTATGACAACAATAACATTTGATACACTGACGTTTGCCAATAACACAAATCCGCAGGAGTACTTCGTGAACATGCTGAAGAAAAGCTGGGGCGGGTTCCAAACGATACTGTGAAAGTATTCTGAAAACAGGCTTAAAAACGTTTTTGCCATTTTTTAAGTGATTGTTTTTACTTAAGACCCGAATAAAAAAACATGTTTTTTACTCCACACACTAATACTTTCACAGTCTCAAACCCGCCCATACCCGTTATACCTTATGATAAACCTCTGCGCCTTCTTCAAGGAACTGTTTAGATTTTTCATCCATCCCTTTCATTAACGCCTCTTGCTCATCTTTAATGCCTTTTGCCGCTGCGTAATCGCGGACATCCTGACTGATTTTCATCGAGCAGAAATGCGGGCCGCACATGGAACAAAAATGGGCAACTTTCGCTGATTCTTTCGGCAAGGTTTCATCATGAAATTCGCGTGCTTTTTCGGGGTCAAGCCCGATGTTGAACTGATCTTCCCAGCGGAATTCAAAACGCGCTTTGGACATGGCGTTATCACGGGCCTGCGCGCCGGGATGGCCTTTTGCCAGATCAGCGGCGTGGGCAGCAATTTTGTAAGTCACGATGCCTTCGCGTACATCCTGTTTATTCGGCAAGCCTAAATGCTCTTTTTGAGTCACGTAACAGAGCATGGCGCAACCGTACCAGCCGATATTCGCCGCGCCTATGGCTGAGGTGATGTGGTCATAGCCAGGAGCAATATCGGTAGTCAGCGGGCCCAAGGTATAGAACGGGGCTTCGCCGCATTCTTCCAGCTGTTTTTCCATGTTGACTTTAATCATGTGTAACGGCACATGCCCAGGGCCTTCAATCATGGTTTGCACATCGTGTTTCCAGGCGATTTTGGTCAATTCACCCAGGGTTTCCAGTTCGCCGAATTGCGCTTCATCATTGGCATCATAAATTGAACCGGGACGCAAGCCGTCACCCAATGAGAATGACACGTCATAGGCCTTCATAATTTCGCAGATTTCTTCAAAATGCGTGTACAAAAAGCTTTCCGTGTGATGCGCCAAACACCATTTCGCCATGATGGAACCGCCACGCGACACAATGCCAGTCATGCGCTTTGCCGTTAAGGGTACGTGATGTAAGCGCACACCCGCATGGATGGTGAAGTAATCAACACCCTGCTCTGCCTGCTCGATCAAGGTATCGCGGAAAATCTCCCAAGTCAGGTCTTCGGCTTTGCCATTAACTTTTTCTAAAGCCTGATAAATAGGCACGGTGCCGATAGGCACAGGTGAATTGCGTAAAATCCATTCCCGGGTTTCATGAATGTTTTTACCGGTGGATAAATCCATGATGGTATCGCCGCCCCAGCGTATGCCCCAAAGCATTTTTTCAACTTCTTCATCAATAGATGAAGTCACGGCGGAGTTGCCTAAATTACCATTGATTTTCACCAGGAAGTTACGGCCTATAATCATAGGCTCCAATTCGGGATGGTTGATGTTGGCTGGAATAATAGCCCGGCCTCTGGCCACTTCGTCACGAACAAATTCAGCGGTAATGACATCCGGTATTGAGGCGCCGAATGAATCACCGGGGTGCTGATCTTTCCATAACTCGCGCATTTCTTCCATTTTCTGGTTTTCACGAATGGCAATAAATTCCATTTCAGGCGTGATGATGCCTTGGCGTGCATAGTGCATTTGCGATACATTAGCGCCTGCTTTGGCACGACGCGGTTTACGAATATGCTCAAAGCGCAAACTAGCGGTAGCGGGGTCTTGTAAACGCTGACGGCCAAAATCTGAACTGGGGCCGGTTAATTCTTCAGTATCGTTTCTTTCTAAAATCCAGGCGGTGCGAACCGAACCTAAGCCTTTTTTTAAATCGACTTCAACATTGGGGTCGGTATAAACGCCGGAGGTATCGTAAACATAAAGCGGACCGTTTTTTTCTACCGCGCCAAAGTGTACAGGGGTGTCAGATAAAGTAATCTTACGCATAGGGACTTGTATGTCAGGCCGACTGCCTTGTACATAGATTTTTTCCGATGCGGGGTAGGAATCAATTTTTACGCTACTGACGGGCTCAGTAACGTCTTTTAGAACAGCGCTCATGCTTATCTCCAAATAACAATAAAACAAGACGCAGGGAAGTTTGGGGCTTTCCTACGCCGGTATTAACCGGGGTCAGGTTCAAAGGGTTTCTCTCAGCCACCCATTCCTGCGCATAGCGCGGAAACGGGAAGCACCCCTAGCCTTTACGGATGTCGCACTAAGTTAAAGGATAATGCCATGGATTGCAAGTCTATCCCACATCATAACTATAATAAACGCCTTATAAAACAAATGGTTTTAATGAAATAGAGTATTGCCTATTTAGCTATATGCAAGCTTAATAATCAATGCTTTACAATCAATTGTGGCGATATTTTTAGGACTTTTGAGGCATTTTTTATATCATAGCGGGTTAAGGGTTATTGGTTCGCCATAAAACGACCTGATTAGTAAGATGATTCAGCCAGCGCCAAAAACTCCGTCATTCCGGCAGGGAAGCCGGAATCCAGAGCCATGGATGGTAACTTGCAGCACCCTG
>JAYTJI010000538.1:0-4676 GCA_043731245.1 Methylococcaceae bacterium
TTTTGATGATGTCGAGGCTGGTATTTTGCAGCAATGGACGGATAATTTTGTGACCGCTGCGCCGCCCAATGGCGAAAATTTTGAAGATTTGTATCAGCGAACGGGCAGCTTTTGGCAGGATTTATTAGCGATTGAAGCTGAACAGGTTTTGGTGATAACTCATGCGGGCGTTATTCGTGCCTTGTTGGCACGCGCTTTAAATCTGCCCTTAGCCAATTCCTTTCAACTGCGGATTGATTCAGGTTCTGTACATAAGCTGCGCCGTTGTGACGATTATCTTTATATCGAATATATCAATTTATAATGAAGCACGGCGGCAATATTTATCAGTTTGCAGCGCATCTTGGTTGTTTGCCTGAGCAGGTGCTGGATTTTTCAGCCAACATCAATCCAGAACAAGCGGTTGATTTGAGCTGTTTGCAACACGTACAGCCAGGCCCGTATGCAGATCCTGAGTACAGCCTATTAAAACAGGCTATTAGGCGGCGTTACCGGTATCCGGCTAACGCAGATATCGAAGTATTTAACGGTGCCAGTGCGGCTATTTTTGCTTTGTTACGCTGGTTGCAACCGCAAGACTTGGTTTTATACACACCGTTATACGGCGAATATGCGCATATTGCCGGAGCACTAGGATGTAATGTGCATAATGTCAACCGGTTTAATCAGTTACTGGTTGATATTCCAAAACATAGCACTGTGATTTTCGTTAATCCATCCACACCGGACGGACAGCTTTATGATATGCAAGAACTACTGAAAGCATGGCAAACGGCAGATTGTAATATTATTGTCGATGAATCATTTTTGGATTTTTGCGTGGCAGATTCGGTAGCCGAGTATATAGTCAGCTACGATAAACTTTATATCATCAAATCATTAAGTAAATTTTACGGTTGTGCCGGTATTCGTATCGGCTTCATTATTGCGGCAGCGCACGCCATAAAAGCGCTAAAACGTGTTGAACCGGCGTGGAAATTATCCAGCCTTGATATGATGTATATGCAGCAGGCGTTGGCAAATACCGGTTTTATTGAACAGACCCGGCAGCAGACAGTTTATTTGCGCAATTTATTGCAACTGGCCCTGCAAGATTCCGGTTTGTTTGAGCAGATTTATCCGGGGCAGGCTAATTTTCTTTTAGCAAAATTAGCCAATAAGGGTGATGGCTATCTATTGCAGGCGCTTTTGGAATCATCGCGCATTTTAATCCGGGTTTGTGATAATTTTGACGGTTTAGATAAAAGCCATGTGCGTTTTGCCGTAAAAAATGCACAGGCTATAGGGCAACTTGCCGATTGTTTAAAGCTACTGTCGCAAAATTTTTGTTGTGGGTTTGAGCTCAGTGGCCAAGTGGGTGAGTATACTTGATCATAGTACTCGCCATTGCCGTAAAGACGTTGTATACGTCATTTTTATTCAATGTTTAAATGGATTACACATGAAACCATTAGCTGTTTTGGGTACCAGTTCAGATGCGGGTAAAACTACCCTGGTAATGGCCTTATGCCGAATTTTTGCCGACCAGGATATAAAGGTTGCCCCTTTTAAGGCGCAAAATGTTTCCAATAATTCAGCGGTCACCCAGGAAGGCCGGGAGATTTCCAGGGCGCAATGTTTACAGGCTGAAGCGGCACGGGTAGAGCCCAGTTATTTGTTTAACCCGGTGTTGCTTAAATCACACGGTAACGGCTCGGTGCAAGTGATAGTGAATGGCCTGATTCATAAAAAACTAAACATTGCCGCCTATTATGATGAAATCGATGCGTTAAAACTACAGGTGCAACAGGCATTTGCCCGTTTGCAGCAAGATTATGATCTAGTGATTGCTGAAGGTGCGGGATCGCCTGTCGAATTAAACCTGTTAGATAAAGACCTATCGAACACCTTTATTGCAAATACCTTCAACACCAAAAATATCTTGGTAGCGGACATAGAAAGGGGCGGGGTGTTTGCTTCCATTTACGGCACCATGGCATTAATGGATCCGGTTATGCGCAGTAATCTAGCGGGTGTAGTCATCAATAAATTTCGCGGTGACCGGCAGTTTTTTGACGAAGGCGAAAAAATTATCAGGGATCGATTTGGTGTACCTGTTTTAGGCGTTTTGCCTTTTCAGCCCTTGAATATCGACATGGAAGATTCGCAGTCGCTAAGCAATTATCAACAGCGTCTGGATGATGTAAAAATCCGGGTTGCGGTGATCGCATATCCAGGCTTGAGCAATTATAACGATCTTGACGTGTTGATGGCGGATCCTGAGCTTTACGTTGAATTGATCCATACTTATCGTTCGCTAAACAGCTTTGATATGGTTTTGTTACCGGGTAGCAAAACTGTAATCCGGGATTTGCAATGGTTGAAGCAGCAGGGCTTATTCAGTGAACTTCAGCAATTTAATAAGCCTGTTTTCGGGCTCTGTGGCGGCTATCAAATGCTCTGTCAAAGCCTGCACGATCCCGATGCGTTAGAGCATGACATGGCCATTGTTGAAACGGGCTTAAATTTTATTGATGATATTGTCGTTTATCAAAGCCCCAAGATACTCCAGCGCGGCTATTATCAGCTGTTTTCATACACGGCAATAAAAGGCTACGAAATTCATTGCGGGCGCATGGACAAGTATCCCCTGTATTTTCAAAGCGGGCGTTTTACGGGTACTCATGTTCATGGGGTTTTTGACGATGATGCTTTTCGTGACGATTATTTTAAGGCCATAAATCCCCGGTATCAGGGTTATCAATATGCCCATTATCGTGAAGCGCAAATTCAGGGCTTTACCGATATGGTAGCGGAAAATTTGGATACTGCCGCGATTTTGCAAGCGCTGAAAACAGATTGATAGTGTTTGAATTAGCGGCTTTAGCGTATTTTATCGATATGGTTTTTGGAGAATTTCCCTGCAAACATCCGGTGGTGTTTATGGGTGAATTTATATCGGGATTTGAAAAACGTTTTTACCGTGACCGGATTTTACCGGGTGCATTATTAGTCATCAGCTTAGTAGTGTTGACTCTGCTGATAAGTGTCAGCCTGGTTTATCTGTGTGGCTTTTTACCTGCATGGTTATCCTTGCTGGTTTTAGCTTTTTTTGCATCTACTGGTTTGGCAATGAACATGCTACATGCCAGTGTCGCTGAAGTATTGACTGCCAGACAGCCTAAACAGACTTTAAGTTTTCTGGTTAGCCGCGATACCGAAACGATGACGGAGACGGAAGTGTATAAAGCAGCTCTGGAAACCTGGGCTGAAAACCTCAGTGATGGTGTTATTGCACCATTGTTTTATTTGCTAGTGTTCGGTTTGCCTGGGATTGCGGTTTATAAAGCCATCAATACGATGGATTCCATGATCGCCTATAAAACCCCGCGTTATTTTTATTTTGGCAAAACAGCTGCAATTGTTGATGATATAGCCAATTACATTCCTGCGCGGCTGACAGCGATATTGATAGTCATATTGGCGAAAGATAAACGCAGAGCCTGGCAAAGTTTATGGCGCGACGGTCATAAACTGGAAAGTCCCAATGCTGGTTACCCGATTGCGGCAATGGCCGGTGCTTTAGGTGTTGCGTTAGGGGGCGATGCCTCTTATTACGGACAGCTGAAACATAAGCCTGTGTTAGGAAGGTCTATAAATCCAGTCAATAAAGCGGCGTTAGCTCAGGCGTTAGCGATGAAAACAAGTATTAATGTGTTGATTTTGAGTTTGTTAATCACAGCAGTTTTGTTGACATGAAAACACTGTTTATCGGCGGTATAAAAAGCGGAAAATCCCGGCTGGCGGAAGCTTATATGTTAGAGCAAGCGAGTGCAGAAAAACCTTACTATCTGGCTACGACCGAATTTTTTGATGATGAAATGCAAACACGAGTGCATATTCATCAGCAACGCCGTCAGGATGCTTTTATAACGATTGAAGAGCCGGTAAAACTGTTTGATACCCTGGAAAAATGCCAGCGCCCGGTCTTGGTTGAATGTGTATCGATGTGGTTAAACAATCTGCTGTATCACCAAATCTCTGAGGCCGATATATTACAAGAACTGGAAGCAGTGCTTCAGTTACCGTGTAATATGGTTCTAGTACATAATGAAGTTGGGTTGGGTATCATTGCCGATAATGCGTTGGCTCGACAGTTTGTTGATTTATCCGGCAAAGCTGCGCAGTTAATGGGGCAGTTTTGTGATGAGGTATTTTTTTGTAGCGCTGGATTGAGGATGCGGATGAAGTAGGGGTTGAAAGTCAGGAAAACCCTATAAATTGATGGCTTTTTGGAGTATAACAAACCCGTAAAATCAACATTGTTAAATTGGTTTTATTACCTTAGAAAGTTGAAAAAATCATCAATAAAGGCGAGTCAAATGGCAGAAAAAAAACTGAATAACCAACAAGAAGACAAAAACAGTAAAGATGACAAAGTACAAGTTTGGGTAAAAAAAGAAACGCTGGCATATGAAGAAGAACTTCATCGATTACAGGTTGAACTATTAAAGTTTCAAAATCATGTTAAAGAAGAAGGTTTGAGAGTCTTAATGCTTTTTGAAGGACGGGACGCGGCAGGTAAGGGAGGAACTATAAAAACTGAAGTTTCCTAAAAATTCATCAGGCCACCATGCGTAGCAACACGGCCACCAGCGAATTTTTCGTGGGTTTGCCGGGTTTGGGGCAAACCCTAT
>JAYTJI010000539.1:0-3501 GCA_043731245.1 Methylococcaceae bacterium
CCTAAATAACCTGTACCGATCACAGCGCATTTCAATTTTTTCATTTGCTTTAGTTATATGTAGTTCAACTTAACCCGAAGATGGTCTGATAAAAATGACGTATCAGCGTGTTATCTGCCCGGCGAGGATAATGCCTGATATTGTAATCTATCAGAATGTATTCAGAAACTTTTGGTAACTATTCAGCGTTTTTTTCGCAAGCCGCTTGATTGTACTGTCATTTCGACATTGTGCTGTCATTTCGACCAACGGAAGAAATCTTTAAGCGTTGGCGTATGGAATAAAGGCTTAAGATTCCTCGCTACGCTCGGAATGACAAAGGGTGCTGAATGGTTACAACTTTTGTGAATTTGGCGACTAACATCGCTGTTTGCATTACATAGCGGCAATGATGATTTAAAAGTAATTGCTGGAGGCAGGTTTCTCGAATAATATATACCTACTGAACGTTTGTTAGGTACGCACTTGAGCTCAAAAGAAAACATATTAAGTACAGCGATCGTATTGTTCGCGCAAAAAGGCTACTCGGGTTTATCCATGAGGCAGTTGGCTCAGGCAGTTGATATGAGTGTTGCCGCCATTTACCATCATTTTCCCGATAAAAACTCACTGTATCTCGAATCGGTGCGCTTTGCTTTTTCAGATAAAGAGCAAGTTTTTGCCCAGGTTTGGGAATCCGACTGTTCGGCAGAAGAAAAATTGGGCGGATTTATTCGCTCATTAATTGATGTGTTGCTGCAAGACCGTGATTTCCATCGTCTTATGCAACGCGAAATTCTGGAGGCCAATCCCGAAAGGATGCAGCTACTGGCGGAAGGCGTCTTTAAAAGCCAGTTTTGTTTATTGATGCAGCTGGCGACTGACTTAGCGCCCGGGCAAGATGCTCATTTAGTCGCTACTTCTATAATAGGGCTGACCAAGTACCATATTGAGTATCAACCCTTATTCAAAAACTTCCCCGGCTGGAAACCCGAACACGAAATGCCGGAAGTTATTGCGGCGCATATTACCGGGTTACTATTTAAAGGTTTAAAGGCACAAACTGCATGAAAAAAATACTTAGCCTTTTAAGCCCATTCATTAACCATCTCGCCTTACGGATAGCTACCATTGCCGGTACGCTAGCCATAGCAACATTATTTTCAGGTTGCACACTGGGGCCTGATTTCACGCGACCTGCCAGCCCGGACACAAGCAACTACACGACCGAAAATCAGTCGAATCGTATTGCCACAACATCATCAAAATCAGGCGCAGCCCAGTCTTTAGCCCTGGGGAAAGATATTCAGGGGCAATGGTGGACGTTATTCCGCTCTCCGCCACTCACTAAACTAATCGAACAGGCCATGAAGCATAGCCCGGACTTGCAGGCCGCTTTATCGGCATTGGGCGAGGCACAGGAAAATGCTGATGCAAAACAAGGTTCTTTATTCCCGGCGCTGGACGCAACATTTTCAAACACTCATCAAAAAGTTTCCGGCGCACAATTCGGTAATCCCAATTTTCGTGGCTCGGTGTTCTCAACTTCAAATGCTTCACTTAAAGTTGCCTACACGCTGGATGTTTTCGGTGCTATCCGGCGGCAAATCGAAGGCTTCGAGGCACAAGCTGAGTATCAGCGTTTCCAGCTTGAGGGCGCATTCCTTACACTGGCGTCAAACGTCGTCACCACCGCAATACAGGAAGCCTCATTAAGAGCCCAGATTACTGCGACGCAGGAAATCATCGAAGCTCAAACCCGACAACTTGATCTGGTCAAGCAACAATTTGAATT
The DNA here is from genome assembly GCA_043731245.1 of Methylococcaceae bacterium. GTDB lineage: Bacteria > Pseudomonadota > Gammaproteobacteria > Methylococcales > Methylomonadaceae > Methylobacter_C. The sequence goes on from JAYTJI010000539.1 coordinate 1,775, forward strand.
GGGCGGCGCATCGAAAGTCGATATATTGGCACTGCAATCCACACTGGAACAAACACGAACGACCTTACCGCCTTTACAGCAACAACTGGCTCAGAGCCGCCATCGTTTGACAGTATTAGCCGGTGAACTGCCCAGCACAGAACTGGTTGCGAAATTTAATCTGGCTGACTTGCATTTGCCTGAAGAATTGCCTCTCAGCCTGCCCTCCAAGCTGGTACAACAACGCCCCGATGTTCGGGCGCAAGAAGCTCTGTTACATGCCGCCAGCGCACAAATCGGCGTTGCTACTGCCAATCTGTTACCTGATTTCACCATCAATGCCAATGTCGGCAGCATTGCTACCCGAATAGGCGATTTGTTTGTTCCTGGCAGTGCCATCTGGAGCTTTGGCGGAAACCTGTTGCAACCCATCTTTCACGGCGGCGAGCTAGTCCACAAACGACGTGCTGCGTTAGCGGCCTACGAACAGGCAGCTGCTCAATACCGGAGCACAGTATTACAGGCTTTCCAAAACGTTGCCGATACTTTGAGCGCACTGGAATTTGATGCTGCCGAATTAAAAACCCAGGATGCGTTCGTAAAAGCGGCGCTGGATAGCCTGGAACTTACCCGATTGCAATACCAAATCGGTACTGTAAGCTATCTGTCTGTACTTAATTCCGAGCGCGATTACCAAAAGGCACTTATTGGGCAGATCACCGCACAAGCCCGGCGTTATGCTGACACCGCCGTATTGTTTCAGGCGCTAGGCGGCGGCTGGTGGAACCGTGCGAAGTTATCCACGACTTTATTGGTGGAGCAAAACAAGCAACAAAAGAAGTACGATTGCTTTTTTTGTCTTGAACCGTGATAACTACTTAGCCATCAAATACAATGGAACGCAGATGACGCACATTAACTATGATGAACACAGATAATTTAAAAAAATCTTATTTGATCTTACACTCAGCGTCATCAGCGTTCTATTTTTCTAACTGCTGAGTAGTTACAAAACTAATACAAAAGGAGCTGTAGCAATAATGCCCCTTTTTGTTAATGTTATTTATGTGGGCATGGTCAATAATAACCCTTTAGAAATGTCAACAAAATAAGTTGGGCAAATGGCAATTATCCAGTCGCTCTTGATCTGATTAAGATTTCACAAACAAATCAGGCTTTTTTATAACGTTACCTCCTGTTTATAGCTGATATGTTACCTATACATTCAGTTGTGTTCCCACCACACTGGTGAAAAAATGAGTTCTTATAAAAAAAAACCTATTCTATTTCTTAGTAAGTTCCCGGCCAAACTTGTTTTGATAGGCTTTACTGCCTTTCTGTTTTCCGACATTAGTTATGCAGAACAGTCTCTTGCGAATACTATAGCAAAAATAAAACCGGGTATTGTCGCTGTCGGAACCTATATGCCCAAACGAAATCCCCGCGCTGTTTTTCTGGCTACGGGGTTTGCGGTAGGCGACGGCAGCCTTATTGTTACCAATGCCCATGCTATTCCAGATAACCTGGATAATGAGCATCTCGAACAAGTGGCTATTTTTTATCATCAAGGTAATGAAGATAGGGCTATCATCGCAAAAGAGGTAGCGTTGGATAAGGAACATGATCTGGCAATTTTAAAAATCACCGGTGAGCGCTTGTCGCCACTTAAATTAGGGTCAGTGTCATCAGTGCGCGAAGGCCAGTTGTATGCCTTTACCGGCTTTCCTATCGGTATGGTTTTAGGCCTT
>JAYTJI010000540.1:0-3933 GCA_043731245.1 Methylococcaceae bacterium
AATCGATTCGGAACGCACCGATTCCAGCCCCACCAAGCCACTGATCGCTGTTTCAATCTGCCGGGTTACCAGCACTTCAACCTGCTCGGCAGACAGCCCTGGTGCTTCAGTTTGAATGATGACCCGCTTGGGGGCGAACTCAGGAAAAATATCCAGACCCGCCGTAGTAAAGCGGTAACTACCGTAGAGCAAGATCAAGACGGCGAGGGCAATAACAATGCCGTAAAAACGGATGGAAAAGCGGACGAGGGTGGGCAGCATTATTTTTAGGAGGTGAGGATTTCTTTACGCAAGAACGTGTAAGCACAACATAGGCAACTACAAATTAGTTAGCCTCGTCTATCAAGAAAAGCCTAGGACATTCAGACGATGCTTAGCTCATTAAGCATCGTAATTCACTAATCCGCTTTATCAGTGGAGCTCCTTTATAAGAAGCCCCACTGCAATATTTCACTTAGCGGTTACCAAAACATCAATACGGCGATTTTGTTGACGGCCTGCATCTGTTGCATTATCTGCCACAGGATGTTCACTGCCATACCCTTCGGCTTCCAAACGCGAGGCATCAATACCACCAGCGACTAATGTATTTTTAACAGTCGCTGCACGTTTCTCAGACAGCGCCAAATTAGATTTTGCCTTGCCTTTATTATCGGTGTAGCCACCGATTTTAATTTTGACATTAGGGTAAGCTTTCAATATCTCAACAATATTCGCCATTTGCACGTTGGATTCCGGCTTAAGTGTCGCTTTGCCGGTGTCAAAAACCATACCGTTCATGGTAAACCAAGACTCTTTATCAACGGCTTTGCCCGCATCTTCAATAAATGCGATTAACTTGCTCTCGAAACCATCTTTTGCAGCTTTAATAGCAAAACCGGAAGAAAGTGTTTTTTCGAAAAAATCACTGATTTTTTCGATGACAGGTGCGACAACCTCAGGCGCTGGCAAAGCAGGTGCTGCCGGTTGCTGAATACTTACCTCTGGTGCCGCAGGCTCAGGTTGCTTACTATTTTTAAACACTCCCCAACCCAAGAAAAGAAGCAAGGGCAGCAATAACCAAGGCCATAATTTACCAAAGCCACCGGAACTTTCTTCATCAAATTGGGCTGGAGCCGCCGCTGAAGCCATTTTTCCTAAATCGGTTAAATTAGTCATACCAAGAATGCTTCCCAGACCAGCAGGTAAGAAATTCTTCAAAAAACCACTCTGACTACCCAAAAGACTAGCCAATCCAGCGGCGCCGGTTATACCCTGCGCTTTAACTGTTTTTCCAAGCACGCCAAACACGACCGGCATCAGCATCCCCAACAGGGAACCCGCTGAGGTTTTGCTAATACCGCTCGCATGGGTAACTAAATTTGCAATACCGTCCGCTTTATTGCCAAGAATTGAATTCAGAAGCGTTGTGCCACTTGACAAAAGATTGTTCGTTCCTGTTCCGCCTGCAAATGCAGTAACCAGATTATTGAGAATTCCACCATCATGAGTTCCTTGACCCAATAAATTAAAAACAGTGCTTGCACCTTGCGAGTCGGCGCTTTTATTCACCAAACCTGCAAGAAGTGAAGGAACGGCACTACTTAAAGCTGAAGTCGTATTTTCCGGTGACTCCCCCAAAAACCCAGCTATCTTTGAGACAACATCTTCCGTGATATTTTCGTTTATTAGTTCTAGTAAATTGATTGACATATCATATCCCCGTGGTGATTTTTCAGTTTGACACCTTGCAGCTTCAAGTGCCTGAGCCTACTGTAACAGCTTATTAATAATATGTTAATCAATAAAAACATTCTAAAAAATGGGGTCTATGCGACCGGCCTAAGAGCGTGTAATCCCTCCCCCTACTGCACTTCAAGCGGCTAAACCGTAGAATGTGCTGTTACGTATCGTATTGCCTATCGGCAAAGCCATCCCACAATCCCCCCTGCACAATTATGTCAGCTTTTTTTACAGTCTTTTTTGCTAAATACTGATTATTTACTCACACGACATTAAAAAATAATTATATTTTTCAATATCTTGTGTTTATGCCCCCCCTCCCCAAGATAGTTACCCCTGTTTTTCTCACAAAGAAGAGGCGAAGATTATCAATTCCCCCACCCCTTATTAAAAGTCGTCAATTTTTTTTACACTTCCCATTAAGTGCTACTTCTTTACCTATTAAAAAATCACCAACATTTTAATTTATAAGGATAAAAATAAACTGGCAAGAATATTGCTTATAACTTAATCAGGGCGCACTTAAGTAGGTGCTGCTCATTTTTGCGTTCTTTTGAGGCGCGACCACTAAGTTTTGATGGGCGCACAGTCAAATTTTGACGACATCACTCTACGGCAAACCATGAAAAAGGCTAATATGAAATTTCAAACCAACAACTTTATTACCACAGCATCAACCCTTGCAGGCGTTGCCACACTTAGCTTGCTAATGCTGGCGCAACCCGCTTCGGCTACGGAACTGGTTATCAATGGTAGTTTTGAAATACCCGGCATACCTGCCAACTCGTACACTGTCACCAATAGTGTTCTCGGATGGACACGGGACTCAAGCATCAGTAATGGTCTTGGAATAGAAATCCAAAATCAAATTGTAGGAGCCCCATTTCTTGATCAACAGTTTGTTGAACTGGACTCGGACGGCACTACTGCCATCTTTCAAGACCTGGCAACCACGGCAGGGGATTCATATTTGCTTAGCTTCGCTTTCTCAGCACGTCCAGGCATACTGGAAAATATTACCAGAGTGTTTTGGGATGGAGTGCTGATAGATACCATTTTAGCCAATGGAGTTGGTAATCTTGATACAGTCTGGACGATATTCAGCTATAACCTGACCGCAGTCAGCAACAGCACGCGCCTACAATTCGATAACCTGACGGAAACGAGCGACAGCACCGGTAGTTACCTGGATGCAGTCAGTGTCCAAACAGTGCCAACAGTACCTGAACCAAGCAGCATGTTACTGTTTCTGACTGGATTAGCCTTCGCGTCAACTCGATTATTAAAGCATCGTAGAAAAACATAACCCAATGCCCTCTCCCTCCAAAAGCAAGGCTTTGGGAGGGAGAACGTTCGCTCTTACAAAATGCTATGACATCACCGTCAGCAGTAACGCGTAGGTAATCAATTAACATTCAAAAATCGCATAGGCCACATCAGCGATAGCCTAATGTGCCGGATTATCTGGCCCTCCCCTATATCTAGGATTTTGATGCAACCAGCATTAATCGCTTTTGGTTCGCCCCAATCTCTTTTGTGGCCTGCGTGCCCTGACACCTACTCCCGAATAAACTCACTAGGCACTGAAACAGGCGACGTTTGGTGATTTTGTTGGCTGTTTCGCAATAATCCGGCTTTATCTGCGTAGTAGTACATCCCGCCCGCCAGCACTATTCCCGCCATAACGGCGAAGCTGATTTTCCACCCGCTGTAAGGTCGCTCACCTTGCACTTCGCCGGTTCGGCCATTAATCACAAACCGGTAGGATTTATCTTGGTAACGAAAAGCGGCGGACCAAACCGGCAGTAGACAATGTTTATAAGTCGTGCCGCTATGGTGAGTTTTAACCTGATGAATACGTTGATGGTCACCGCCGATGTCCAGCGCAATATCGCGGTAAATCACACTATCCATGACTTGTTTGGCAGTGTCGAAACCTTCGCTGAGTTCAACTTGATAATATTCGCTGCGAAAACCGCTAAGGTACTGTTCATCATAAGGGATCAACTGTTCCAAATCCCAGGGTTGCAGGGCATCGAGGATTTTACGCGGTAACGATTTGCATGCGCCGATAAGTACATCGTCAAAAAACCGGCCGACCCGGCCGCTCACCGGTGTCCAGCGAATTTGCGGAACTCTTCTTATTTCGGTAACCATCCGGTTATTTCGCATTACCTGAACTGCTTGATCGACATAGTAAACATCGCCCCG
>JAYTJI010000541.1:0-2417 GCA_043731245.1 Methylococcaceae bacterium
TGGGTGCGCTGTGCGCACCACACGCCACCTTTGCCGCCGAAAAGGTGCGCACAGCGCACCCTACCCAATTGCTAGCCTGAAATTAAACCGCACTTTTAATCGCACCCCTACGCGGACTATGACTTGTTCAAACTGATAAATTCTCATTCATTAGCGGGTTTAAAATTATGCGGGGCAACAGGATTATTACTTTCTCGCCTCAATCAGCTTAATAATATCCCCGCTACACTCATCAACCCGCACAGTGGCAAAGCCACAGGCTTTAACGTTTTTAACCGTGTTCCTGTTAATATTGGCACCGGCTAGCGCAACAACGGCGGGATTAATAAAGTTCATGATTCTGGCAATAAAAGGTTTTGAACTTAACACATGCTCCAGTAACAAAACCTGCCCGCCCGGCTTACAAACACGGTACAACTCTTTCAATCCTTTCACAGGCAAGGGCACCGAGCAAAATACAAAAGAACCGATGACAGTATCAAAACTGTTATCGGCAAAGGATAAAGATTGGACATCCATCAGATTAAGCTCAACAGAGATATTTTTTCTGGCCTTTTTCTGAGTAGCCTGCTTGAGCATTTCCTGGCTAAAATCCAGCGCGGTAGTCTGCGCATCGGCAGGATAAAAATCAAAATTTTTCCCGGTACCAACGCCGACTTCAAGAATATGGTAACCATCAACTTTAGCCCATAGCTTCTTACGCCAGTTTTTAAAAAACAAGCCTTCCATTACCGCTTCCATGCCGTCAAAATAGGGAGCCATTCGATCATACCGTTTTTTGATTACAGTGTTGTCTGATTTCATAATGCTTTTATCGAATAAGTTAGGTTGGCGAATATTACAGCGCGAACTTAAGCTTCATCAACACTATTCTTGTCTGTCATGTAAAATAGGCTTAACCGTTTGCCCCTTCGACACGCTCAGAGCGAACGGTTAAGCCTCACTTATCGCCCCATCTTGAGTGGGAAACCGTATTTTGGATTAGTTATAGACGTGAAAGCACAATTAGAAGATTTAGTACAGACACCACTCCCGACAGAGCACGGTGAGTTTATTCTGCATTACTACAGCAACACCCTTGATGACAAGGAGCATATAGCCCTGGTTAAAGGCGATGTTGCCAACCGGGAAAATGTACCCGTGCGTATTCACTCCGAGTGCTTTACCGGCGATGTGCTGGGCTCCAGGCGTTGTGATTGCGGCGAACAATTGGCTATGGCAATGCAGCTTATTAATGAAGCTGGTTACGGCGTATTGATTTATCTACGCCAGGAAGGACGCGGCATAGGCTTGTTAAAAAAACTCCAGGCTTATAATTTACAAGATAAAGGCATGGATACCGTAGATGCCAATATTCACCTGGGGCATCTTGCTGACGAACGAGAATACAGTATTGCCGCGTTAATGCTGGAAAATCTGCAAATAAAATCAATAAAACTGATGACCAATAACCCGAAAAAAATAGCTGCGCTGAAGAAGCTGGGCATTAACGTGGCCGGTCGTATTCCGGTGGAAGTGGTCGCTCACGATGGCAATGTCGGTTATTTAAAAACCAAAGCAAAAAAAATGGCGCACATGTTGTTTGAACCCAAAAAATAGGGTTGGCTTAACACGATTTCAACCACTATAGTGTCCATAGACATGCCGCTATAAATACAAATGGAAAATTAGTATTCTGGAACAGCAAGGGGTTTATAGAAAGGGGCTGACAGCTACAAAAGCTACTGGAACTATGATTTTAAAGAAGTTTGTAATAATGTTGCCGAAGAACATGAAGTTAAGGGAATCTCTAAAAATTGCTTATTCATGCTTCGACAGGCTCAGCAAGAACGGGTAAGTAACTGATTTAAAAAGATCACCGTTCGCACTGAGCTGTGAGCTTGTCGAACAGTCGAAGTGCAATTTTTAAAAATTCCCATAAATGTGTGAATATTTTCAACTCACTATCCTACAAAAATAATCAATGCTTTTACGTGCATTATTGGGGTTTATCCTATACGGCTGCTGCCTTACGGCTTTCGCTCATAAGGCTAGCGACAGCTATTTAACGCTTATCGTATCGGCTGACAAGATTTCAGGCCAATGGGATATTGCCCTGCGTGATCTGGATTTTGCAATCGGCCTGGATAGCAATGACGATAATGCAATTACATGGAAGGAGTTGCTTAATAAACACGACGCTGTTACCGCCTATGCTTTTAACCATTTACAGATTTTTTCCGGTAAATCGCCTTGCCGGATTAAACCGACGCAGTATCTGGTTGACAATCACACTGATGGCGCTTATGCCGTACTACAATTTGATGTGGGCTGTCCGGCGTTGTTGACAGAAATGGGCATTAACTACACGCTTTTTTTTGATCTCGATCCACAGCATCGAGGCTTACTACGCGTCGAGTATAAGGGTGCGACCCATA
>JAYTJI010000542.1:0-3949 GCA_043731245.1 Methylococcaceae bacterium
CCAGCGCCTATGACTACGCCGTTATGAAGGGTTGGATGGCGTTTGCCTTTGCTCCAGGTTGTTCCGCCCAAGGTTACGCCATGATACAAGGTACAATCATCGCCGATAATGGCTGTTTCGCCGATCACCACACCCATGCCATGGTCGATAAAAAAGCGTCTGCCAATTTGTGCGCCCGGATGAATTTCAACACCGGTTAGCCAGCGGCCAATATGGGCAATAAATCGCGCTAGCCATAGGTAACCTGCATTCCAGCAGTAGTGACTGACGCGGTGAATTAACACGGCATGAACACCGGGGTAAGTGGTTATTACTTCAAGTACTGATTGCGCCGCAGGATCACGTTCGAATACACAGGCAATATCTTCTTTGAGGCGGTCAAACATCATTTGCTCCTTTGATGGTCTTGGGACATTCTTAAAATACCCCTGAGTATATCCAGTTCTTTGGTATCCAATTGAACGCGGTTATAAATGCGCCGCAATCGGCGCATGATGGATTTTGATTTGTCAGGGTGCATAAAGCCAATATCAGTTAAAGCTTGGTATAAATGAGTGTAAAAAGATTCCATTTGTGTGGCTGTTGCTTTTGGACTTTTGCCCGTATCACCAATTGTTATCGTTTCTTGCACGCCCGCTGCAACAAATAACTCATAACAAACGACTTGCACGGCGGCGGCAATATTTAAAGAGCTGTATTCGCTGTTGCAAGGGATGCGAAGCAGATAGTGACATAAATCCAACTCATGATTTTTTAATCCTGAATTTTCACGGCCAAAAACAATAGCCACTTTTTGATCTGGTTCATTAATCACGACTTGCTCGGCGCATTGTCTTGGGGTGATTTCCGGCCAACTAATGGTTCTGCACCGGGCACTTGCGCCTATCACCAGCTCACAATCAGCAATGGCTTCCTGCAAGCTTTGGCATACGGTGGCCTTTGCTAACACATCATCAGCGCCTGAAGCTCTGGACGTTGCATCAGCACTGGGGAATATTTTAGGCGAAACCAGCCACAAATTAGCCATGTTCATGTTTTTCATGGCGCGGGCAACTGCACCGATATTACCGGGATGCGTTGTTTCGACCAGAACAATTTTTATATGTGACAGCAACGGAGTCGTCCTTTGTTAAAAATAAGCCAAGTTTACCAAAAGATTTGCTATCATTGGGGTTTTATCTGCTCATTATAAATTTGCCTATGCAACCCATGTTAAATATTGCCATCCGTGCCGCAAGAAGCGCGAGTGAATTAATTCTTCGCTCAGCTGATAATGTTGGCCACCTGCACATTGACCAAAAAGGTAAAAATGATTATGCCAGTGAAGTTGACCGTATGGCTGAACGGGAAATTATCAGCATTATCAAGACTGCCTATCCTGAACATGCCATCCTGGCAGAAGAAAGCGGTGCCCATAAAGGCAATGATTTTGTTTGGGTGATTGATCCGCTGGATGGCACGACTAATTTTTTGCATGGATTTCCCCAATATGCTGTTTCTATAGCGTTAAAGCACAAAGGTAAGCTGGAAGTCGGCGTTGTTTATGATCCGTTGCGCGATGAATTATTCACCGCCAAACGCGGTGGCGGGGCGATGTTAAATAATCGTCGCCTCAGGGTCACCAATCAAACCAGTTTAAAAGGCGCTTTGATTGGCACTGGTTTTCCTTTTAAAACCGATAAACATTTGGATGCTTATGTGGGCATGTTCCGCGCATTAACGACAGAGTGTGCGGGAATTCGTCGTGCGGGTGCCGCAGCACTCGATTTGGCTTACGTTGCCGCCGGTCGATTGGATGGTTTTTGGGAGATAGGTATCATGGAATGGGATATGGCAGCGGGCATTTTGTTGATCAAAGAGGCGGGCGGCGTTATCACGGATTTTTCTTTTAATGATAATTACCTGGAGTCAGGAAACGTGATTGCCGGTAGCCCTAAAATGCACCAGCTTATGTATCAGCTTATTGAACCGCATGTGACTGATAATTTGAAATAAGCTATCTGACACATTAACTTACAGCAGATGATGTCCACGAAAGACACGAAATATAGCAAAAGGGTGCATCGACAAATATTAAACACAGCACATTGTATAGGTCTGCTGGTCTGTGCTAACTAACCAATTCTTTTTTTCGTGCCTTTCGTGGACAATCCTTGCCTTGGGATACACTTAAAACAACTGCAAAGCCAGCATAATCGCATCTTCGCGGCCATTTTCCGCAGGGTAATAGCCTTTCCTGACGCCTATTTCGTTAAAACCTATATCTTCATAAAGTGCGATAGCTGCTGTATTCGTGGGCCGGACTTCTAAAAAAACTGTTTCTGCCCGTCCCCTGGCGACCTCAAGCAGGTGTTCCAGCATTTTACGGCCTATGCCCTGTTTCTGCTCGACGGGGTCTACGGAGATATTGAGTATATGCGCTTCACCTACTGCTATGGAAAGCAGGCTATAGCCTAATACTTTATTTTGTTCTTCACACACCCAGCAACTGTAACCTGCTTTAAAGCAGTCTGTAAAAATGTCTTCTTCCCAGGGGAATTGGTAGTTTTTTCTTTCTATTTCAAGCACACTGGGCAAATCGGCGTGCGTCATTGTTCTTAAGCGTAGCAAATCTTTTCTCTCCACGGAATCGGGAAATACTTTGGCATAGAACTCCCTATCGGCATCATAAATTACCAGGTTTTTTATTTTGTCTAATAATCCACGCATAATTACCTTTTGTTATTTTTTATTGTTTGCAGTGCGTGCGTTAAATCCTGCCAGGCTTTGCGCTTTTCTATCAAAGACCGTAGCAAATACGCAGGATGATAAACTACAACAACCGGCGTATTATTAAAAGTGTGTGTTTTTCCTCGTAGCTTGGCTAAGGGTTCATCTGTCTTTAACAAGGTTTGCGCCGCAATACGTCCTATCGCCAGAATGATTTTTGGTTGAATGAGCTGCTGTTGCCGTAGCAGATAGCCGTTGCAGCTCTCAACTTCATCCGTATGGGGATCACGGTTATTGGGTGGTCTGCACTTTAGTATGTTGGTGATAAACACTTCTTCTCGGGTCAGGCCGATTGCCCTTAACATCTCTGTTAATAATAATCCGGCATTCCCGACAAAGGGCAGACCTTGTTCGTCTTCATGTTGTCCAGGCGCTTCTCCTACCAGCATCCAATCCGCCTTTTTATTTACTGAGCCGAACACCGTTTGGGTACGTGTTGTACACAAAGCGCATTTTGTGCAGTTAGCGACTTCGGCTTGTAATCTATCCCAGTTATCGGTTGTTTCCAGTTCAGTATTGCCAGTGACAATTTCAGATGATGGCGGTTGCATGACATTTGCCGGAGCTTTGGGTAGCCAAACATCAATGCCCATTGCTTCCAGATACTGTAAGCGTAGTGCGTTATCCAAAATCAATCTCCAATATACTAAAGCAGGGGCGGTTATCGCCCCCACAAAGGTTTAAACCCCGTCATGCCTATTTTGTTCCCAACTCAAACATCCCCTTTTTGAGGATGTCTGCGTTGATCGGGGCTATGCAGTTTGTTTACCGCGTTGATATAGGCTTTCGCCGAGGCGATCACTATATCGGTATCAGCCCCTAAACCGTTCACTATCCGGCCGGCTTTTTCAAGGCGCACTGTTACTTCGCCCTGGGCATCCGTGCCATTGGTGATATTGTTAACTGAATAAAGCTCTAAAACAGCCTTGGACTTCACCAGTTTTTCAATGGCTTTTAAACTGGCATCGACAGCACCGCCGCCGTCAGAACTTCCTGTAACTTCCTTGTTGTCCACCCGCAAGGTTATTTTTGCGTTTGGGACTTCGCCGGTTTCTGAGCACACCTTTAAGGCGATGAGTTTGACGTATTCATCTTCCGCTTCAAAACCGGCTTCTGAAATCAATGCCTGTAAATCCTCATCGAAAATTTCGTGTTTTTTATCCGCCAATTGCTTAAAGCG
>JAYTJI010000543.1:0-2480 GCA_043731245.1 Methylococcaceae bacterium
AAGAACATCCACCTGCAATGCAGTCTGAAAAGCCAACCATTCTGATACAAAGCCATTAAACAGCGGCAAAGACGAAATACTCATACAGCCCACCAAAAACAATACACTGGTGCGCGGCATTTTTTTAATCAGCCCGCCCAGCATATCGATATTTAACTCATGCGTTTGATGGTGAATAATACCCGCTCCCAGGAACAGTAAATTCTTGAACAAGGCATGATTAAAGGCATGAAATAAAGCCGCCAGCAAACCCAATGCAGCCAGTTGCGGATGGTTGTTGGCACTAAAAATCATCGACAAGCCCAATACCATCACCATAATGCCGATGTTTTCGACCGAACTATAGGCTAACAGCCGTTTCAAATTCGGTTGCATCATGGCGTATAAAATGCCGCCCAATGCCGAGATTGTGCCTATTACTAACAGCACCACGCCCCATTGCCAATGTACCGTTCCAATCAAGTCGTAACTAAAACGAATCAGTCCATAAAGCGCAACTTTCAGCATCACGCCGCTCATCAAGCCAGAAATATGCGAAGGTGCAACCGGATGTGCTTCCGGCAACCAAACATGCACAGGCACTAGACCCGCTTTCATGCCAAAGCCTAATAACGCCAGCACAAACGCAATACTGGCCCAGGTTGAGCTTAATTTCGCCTCGCGCAAGGCATCGAAGGTTAAGCCATCCGCAAAACTGGCCAGCACGCCAAACGCTAAAATAATCGCTAACGCGCCCACTTCGGCCATTAATAAATACAAAAATGCTGCCCGGCGATTCGCGGCATTTTCATGTTGAAACGCTACCAAGAAGTAACTGGCAACCGACATCAGTTCCCAGGCGATCATGAAGAAAAACGCATCATCCGCCAACAGTACCATTAACATTCCGGCCACAAACAGCCCGGTAAATAAGCCTAAAGCCCCAAAAGGGTGTTGGTTTTCCTGATACGCCTTGGTGTAACCCGGGCCATAAAGACTCACCGCAATGACCGCAATGCCGATGATCAAATAAAAGAAACCGGACAAACCGTCAAAACGCACATGCCAGGGTAACCAGGGCAACCCCAAATGGATTTGATCCAGTTGAACGGTGTTGCCGATCAGCACACTTAAGCCCGCCAATACGGCAAAAATGCCTGACAAGCCCAGTAATATAAACACCGCTAGTCTCAGAGAATCGGGGAATTGCTGTTCTTCAAGGCTGCTATCCAGCATTTTTTGGCAAGTGTGCTTGCCATTCGGGAATTTTTTATTGCAATAGCTACTCAGCTTCACGAATATCTGGCGCTGATTCATCATCAGCGCCAGCAATCCGGAAGCAAAGCTTAACAATACTGCACAATAAGCTAATACTAGAATCATAATAAATGCTCAATGAAAAGAGTTAATCAAGTGAGGTTGGCACCAAAAGGTAGGCGCTTTAGGCGACGCTTTTCGCAACTTCTCATTAGCTGCCGGATTTAGCCTACGAGGTTTTAAAAACCTCGCAGGTCTTGCATTGTTACCTGCGGGCAAATGAGAAGTTACCGCTTTTCTGCCCACCACCTTGATAGGACAATACTTTTTAGTACTTAACGGTGGGCAAAAAAGCCTGCCTACCCAACCGGACTGCCGCCTGGAATCACCTAACTCACGCCATGATGATCGCTTTTACGCCGACTCATATTATCCGGCTTCATTCTACGCACCGCCAACGGATGTCTTGAATAGGTATCGTGTGTTTCCAGCCCAATAAACTCACATGTGCCGCCCTGCGCTTCGTAGTTATGCTGAAAATCGTGCATAAACTCCATGACGGTATGATCGATCATATAAGCGTTATTCAATTGAAATACAATTTTCTTGCCGGGTTCAAGCTGAACCAGGGCATTTTTTAATCTCATAAAGTTAGAAAAAATGGCAGCGCCGACTATTTCCACCAAAATGGTCTCATTATTGATGCGTTCAACAACAAAATGGATTTTGAAAAGGTTATTCGGCCTGACGCCACGCAGCATGTGAATAGCAAACTTGGTCAGAATACCAATCGCAACCCCAATCAATAAATCAGTCGCTAACACCCCGATAATAGTGACCACGAACATAAATAACTGTTCTTTACCAATCCCCATCACTTTGGCAAATGCTTGTGGCGAAGCCAACCGAAAACCGGTAAAGACTAGCAGCGCTGCTAACGCAGACAGCGGAATACTATGAATTAATCGCGGAAACAGCACAACGAACAACAGTAGCAAAGCGCCATGAAAAAAGTTAGCCCACTGTGTTTTTGCACCGTTGTTGACGTTAGCGGAACTTCGCACGATTTCGGCAATCATCGGTAAACCACCGACTAACCCAGCCAGTAAATTACCTGCGCCGACTGCGGTTAAATCTTTATCAAGGTTAGAATGACGCTTGTAAGGATCAAGTTTGTCCACTGCCATCGCACTGAGCAAACTTTCAAGGCTACCCACTAAACTGATGGTCACCACCGCTTCCCA
>JAYTJI010000544.1:0-2848 GCA_043731245.1 Methylococcaceae bacterium
AGCCTCTAAAGCAGTCGTAGATGGGCGCTTTGTAGGCCTGGCCCTGGATCAGGAAAACCAGAAAGACCTGACGCCGGACAGACTGGATACCTGGTTAAAGATGCTGGCAAAAGCTTGGGATTAAATTATGTAGGTTGGGTTAGCGATAGCGTAACCCAACATTTACCGTTTCGATGTATTGGATTACGGCTATCGCCCAACCTAACGCGACTTGAGATTAAAGTTCAAAGTGACCAATAATTCAAAGCGAATTATTAGAGACAGGATTAGCTATGGCAAAACCACAACACAAACCAGTTTGTACTCGCCATGAACTAAATGAAGCAAGCTTTTTAATTCGCCACATTCACTTTAAAAAACTTCCGACATCAGCCATCATCTTCGCTTTTGAAGGCATTGCTTATGCGTATGTCAACCACTGTATGCACATGCACAGGCCATTAAATTGCGAACAAGATGCCATTTTTGATGAAACCGGAAAATATCTGCGTTGCTCCATGCACGGATTTATCTTCAATCCTAAAACCGGGGAGTGTCAAAGCCCGGTTTGTTTTGGACAACGTTTACAATCGCTCCGTCTGGAAGAGATTGATGGCACACTGTATTTTACCGAAAAGCATCTGACACTTATCGATTGAAGGGTTTGGCTATGATAGAAGAATTAGCGGTCGTGGTGAAAATAGAAAACCATCAAGTCTGGGTCGAAGCTGGACAGAATAGTGCTTGCGGCGGATGCCAGCAAAAAGCCTCATGTACAACCAACGCACTCGGTAGCGTTCTTAAGAAAAAGTCAGTACCGGTTGATTGCGACATTCAACTAAAAACCGGTGACGAAGTCATGGTCGCAATTGATGAAAATTTGCTGCTACGCGCTTCCCTGTTATTGTATCTGGTGCCGTTAATAGCCTTGTTTACAGGCGCCGGAATTGCCGACTGGCTACTGGCAGATAACCTCCTCTATGCTGATTTATGGATTGCCGGTAGCGCCTTACTGAGTTTTTTACTTATCCTGTGCTTAATCAACAAAGCGCAAAGTCTGTTATTACTCAATTATTACGCCCGGCCCATCGTAGTCAGAAAGATTTAATCCAGCACGCCAGTATGAATGTTTGGGCTATTGATAAGGACATTCCGCTAAAGCTCCTGCTATTGGAACTGGTGCATCGTTACGGTGAAAATACGCTGGCGCTGAACAATCAGGAACATCACTACAAGGCCATCGATCTATGTACACTTAACGATCCCAACCTTTCCGCCTATATCTACACCTTTGGCCAGAGCACAGGATATTATGGCATAGACTTGAGATACCCTATTTCTGCACATAATATTGTCGGTGAAAATGAAAATCAGACTTTGGATCAAATTATAGAAATCATCGCTACCCATCTTTTTTCTTAAATCCTGCACATCATGAATCCAGAACAACACATTCCCATGCAGAGCATGGGAACGAGCCGCTATTTTGTCAGTTACAGCGGTATCAAACTCCGCTAAAAGCTGGTCAACGAAATAACAAAAGCCAGTTTAAATAATCGAAACACCTATTACCGTGGCTATTTTGATGTCCCAAACAGAATGCTGCTTTGCCAGAAAGTTGTTTATGGCGAAGTGGAATCCGAACATCAGTACTAATATTACGATAATGGTGTTTTAAAACATGCGCAAATAACTGAAGATGATGAAGTCAGGGAGATTCATTTTAATGAGTTGGGTGAGATGGGTGTGACTCGACAAGCCCAGTAGGCCGGAATAAGACCTCCCAAGCGTAGCGCAGGGGGCTTTTTTCCGGCTTATCGAACGGTGCGCCGGAAACGCCTGTTCATTGCTTACGCTCGCTGATTTGAATATCCTTTGGTATGCTTACAATAAAGCCGACCCAAAAGAGCCAGCTTTCTGTTAGCGTTGACCCATGGTGATTATCACTATTGTTGTTTTACATATATTCTAGAAATGGAATCTTTCTATGCCTTTGAGATGCCGTCAACCTGATACCGATATATTAGCTTTTGAGTTAAGCAAGGATGAGTGGATCGCTCTTCGCGAGGGAAATGCTGAAAAACGCCATTTAAGAATGCCTTGTTGTGATTCTAAAGTTGTACTCAAAACAAGTGGACTCGGGACTCAATTTTTTGCCCACTCTCGCAAAGGTGATTGTACTAGTGCACGGGAAACCGCTGAACATCTTCTTGCAAAGAGTATAGTTGCCAAATCCGCTAAACGCGCTGGTTGGCATGTCATAACAGAATATCGAGACCAAACACCAGACGGAGAAGTTTGGATTGCTGATGTTTTTGCGACAAAGGGTAATGTAAAAATTGCGCTTGAAATACAGTGGTCTCGTCAGGATGAAGAGACAACAAAATACCGTCAAGATAGATACAAGAAATCGGGGGTTAGAGCTTTATGGCTAATGCGTCAGTCGAATATCCTTATTGATAACTCAGTTCCGACCTTCTATCTTGACTTCGAAGAATCGACGCATTCTTTCTTGGTGCATGTACCATACCCAATTTTGCCACTTGATACCTTTATAACAGGCGCTTTAAGTAAGCGTTTGTATTTTTTGCCCACCAATGGATTGCCAATTCCTGTTGATGTCTATGGCGGTTACAAGGAATGCTGGAATTGTCATCGTGATACATTGCTAGTCTCTTCTCTAAAGTTTGTAATCAGTGAGTTTATTCCGACGGCTACGGATCAAAGAGCAACCCTAAACTTTTTTGATAGCTATGAATATTCTAAGCCCTTACCTGATTAGTAAGATGATTCAGCCAGCGCCAAAAACTCCGTCATTCCGGCAGGGAAGCCGGAATCCAGAGCCATGGATGGTAACTTGCAGCACCCT
>JAYTJI010000545.1:0-1668 GCA_043731245.1 Methylococcaceae bacterium
GATGCGTTATGGCTGACTACATGGGAATTTGAACTGGGTGGAAAAGGTTGCAATTCTCAAAAAAATAGCGTGATAATCACCTTCGATCCATCTAATCAATTTGGAGCATTCCATGCAACTTAAGACGTATTTTTTAATAGTACTGCTCACTATTTTTATTACCCCATCTTATGCTCGTGAGGATAGCGAGTGTCGGTATGACCCGATACCGGCAATATCGTTTATAGAACTACAATCACTTGATCTGACGCAACGGCCGCCGGGGCCGCTCACGGTAAAAGGCAAACTGAGTGTGCCGGTCAAGTCGTACCAGAGCAGAAGGTGTTATCTGCCTAAGCAGGGTCTTCCTGCGGTGGTGATTTTGCATGGATCAAATGGTGTGGATTCTCGTGGCGACTTTTATGCACGCGCTCTAAACGCTGAAGGTATCGCTACACTTGAGATCGATATGTGGGAAGCGCGAGGGGTGACGGGTGTCGCTAATCGCCCCCCACTGCCGTTTTTTACCTACCCGGATGCCTTTGCTGCGCTGACATATTTATCATCGTATCCTGGTATTGATCCCGGCAGAATCGGGGTTATGGGGTTTTCATGGGGAGGTGTTGTGACAATGGCATCAGCCACGCAACGTTTTGCTACTCAGTTCGGTGGTGGCCTTCGGTTTAAAGCTCACGTTGCACATTATCCTATTTGCTATGCCTACAATAACCCACGCATTCCACGTTCTGAATTTGGCGGTAATGCTTCCAATCCACTCACAGGCGCTCCTATCCTGATTCAAATAGGAGATGAAGATGGCTATGACGACGGCTCTGCTCGTTGTCTTGCTTTGAAGGCGGCCTTATCTACAGAAGAACAACGAATTGTTAAAGTGATTACCTATGAAGGTGCTTTCCACGCTTGGGACAGATTGCAGGTACCAATAACGGTCGCAGATCCCTTCGCTCATCTTGGCTCGGGTGGAACGATAGAGCTGATACCCAATGTCGGTCAGGCGTATAAGTCACAGGAAAAAGCCGTCCGGTTCTTCCTGAAAAACCTCTAAGACACTGTTTCACCGCCGCCGTTAAGCATATCCAAGGCTGCGGTGATCTTAAAATTAACCCGCAGGCGGTTTAGCGCTAGAGACTGTGAAAGTATTATTTTACTACCCGCATGGTATATTCCGTTTCGGCAGGGATTGCCAGAATCCAGTAGCTAGAGAAGACTTGTAAATATTACATCCATGTAATTTGGATACCGGCAATCCATACCTGTATGACGGTGTTGCTGAAGCATCTTTATAATCAGGTCGATTTTTGAAGTAAAAAAGGAAACAATTGCATGAAGTACGATCTCATTGCCTTTACGGTCAGTTGCCTGTTGATATTGGTTTATTATCTGTATTTAGGCAGACGCACTCGCCGACTACCGGATTCGAGCGTACATACGCTAAATGCAATGGTTAGGGAGCGATGGGTAAACATGGTAATGAATAAAGACAACATGGAAATTCTGGCCATTCAAACCTTACGCAACTCAGTCATGGCCGCCAACTTCATGGCTTCGACTTCAATATTATTGATAATCGGCACCTTAAACTTCAGCGAAAAAATCGGACAATGGGCGCTAACCTGGCATCCCTATGGCTTAACCCAGCCTTTTTCTACTGAGTTATGGCAAATAAAG
>JAYTJI010000546.1:0-2517 GCA_043731245.1 Methylococcaceae bacterium
CCACCCTCAAATTGTCCCCTAGACCCGACATTTTGCTCGTTCCGTAGCGCCGACCGGTTTATTGGCGGCGCTGAAGTCCATCCAGTGTTATCCAGTGTCGGGTATGCGAAAATCGGCCGTATTTTTCGGCGCTCCTCAACCAGCCCGGAAATATTCGCGAGCGCGCATGATTTCCGGCCGCGAAAAAATGCGTCCGCGCGAAAATTGAACATTTTGTGTGCGGGATTCCGCGGCGAATAAAAATATTTTCGCTATAATAAATTCGTGGCGCAACATGAATCCTCGTCGAGAAATCGCGTGCGCGTGCGATGATGAAAAAATATTCCGGAAGTAATGCTTGACACTTCCGGCGGCGAATGCTAATATTTCATCACTCAGGTAGCCCGTAAAAAGGTTGCCCAGTGGCAAGAAAAATTGCCCCCGGCTTCATGGGAAGAAACATGAAGCCAGGAAACATTTTTTGTTCTTTGACAATTCGGTTTTTGCAAGCGAATGGGCGCCCTACTTTTCCCCCCGCAAAAGAGGGCGTAAGGAATTATTAGGTGTGTGTTTTAGAGCGGAAATATCCCTTAAAAGATATTGAAGCTCGAGAAACAACAAGAGCAAAGAAGAGTCAATTCTTCTTCATTTTCGATGCAAGCGGAAGTAGCGAGGGTCTTACCCCCGCCAAAACGCCCAAATTTAAATGGAGAGTTTGATCCTGGCTCAGAATTAACGCTGGCAGAGTGCATAACACATGCAAGTCGAGCGAAACTAGTCGCAAGATTAGTTTAGCGGCAGACGAGTGAGTAACACGTAAAGAATCTACCCTTGAATGGCGGACAACCAATCGAAAGGCTGGCTAATACGCCGTACTCTCCCTTGAAGGCATCTTCGAGGGAGGAGAGATCCGCAAGGATCGTTCTTGGAGGACTTTGCGGCCCATCAGCTAGTTGGCGGTGTAATAGACCACCAAGGCTACGACGGGTACCCGGCCTGAAAGGGCGGACGGGCACGATGGCACTGAGACACGGGCCATACTCCTACGGGAGGCAGCAGTGGGGAATTTTGGACAATGGGCGAAAGCCTGATCCAGCAATGCCGCGTGCAGGAAGAAGGCCTTCGGGTTGTAAACTGCTTTTGTACGGAACGAAACGGTCTGCTTTAATACAGTGGGCTAATGACGGTACCGTAAGAATAAGCACCGGCTAACTACGTGCCAGCAGCCGCGGTAATACGTAGGGTGCGAGCGTTAATCGGAATTACTGGGCGTAAAGCGTGCGCAGGCGGTTATATAAGTCAGATGTGAAATCCCCGGGCTCAACCTGGGACCTGCATTTGAGACTGTATAGCTAGAGTACGGTAGAGGGGGATGGAATTCCGCGTGTAGCAGTGAAATGCGTAGATATGCGGAGGAACACCGATGGCGAAGGCAATCCCCTGGACCTGTACTGACGCTCATGCACGAAAGCGTGGGGAGCAAACAGGATTAGATACCCTGGTAGTCCACGCCCTAAACGATGTCAACTGGTTGTTGGGTCTTCACTGACTCAGTAACGAAGCTAACGCGTAAGTTGACCGCCTGGGGAGTACGGCCGCAAGGTTGAAACTCAAAGGAATTGACGGGGACCCGCACAAGCGGTGGAGCGTGTTGTTTAATTCGATGATAAGCGAAGAACCTTACCCAGGCTTGACATCCTGCTAATTTCTCCGAAAGGAGAGAGTGCCTTCGGGCCGCAGTGACAGGTGTTGCATGGCCGTCGTCAGCTCGTGTCGTGAGATGTTAGGTTAAGTCCTTCAACGAGCGCAACCCTTATATTCAGTTGGATTTTTCTGAATAGACTGCCCCGGTAACGGGGAGGAAGGAGGGGTCGAAGTCAGGTCAGTATTACCCTTATGTCTGGGGCTAGAAACACGCTACAATGGCCGGTACAAAGGGCAGCCAAGTCGCGAGACGGAGCAAATCCCATCAAAGCCGGTCTCAGTTCGGATAGCAGGCTGAAACTCGCCTGCTTGAAGTCGGAATCGCTAGTAACGGTAAGTCAGCACATTACCGTGAATACGTTCCCGGGTCTTGTACACACCGCCCGTCAAACCATGAAAGTCGGCAATACCTGACGTATGAGCTTTGTCTCGTCCTAAGGTAGGGCAGATGATTGGGGTTAAGTCGTAACAAGGTATCCGTACGGGAACGTGCGGATGGATTACCTCCTTTCTAGGGAGAAACTAGCAGAAAGCAGAGCAATCTCTTTCGAGCTAGGTCGATCTTGGTAAAACGTAACATCAGATCTGACGTTTTACATTTCTTTCCCAGCTACTTCGGTAGTTGTATAGACAAGATATCAGTTTCTGTACACCGAACTCGACGTTGTTTGCACTATTCAGTTTTTAACCCACATGAGGTTTGTAAAAGAGGCCCCTGCGAGAGGCCTCTTTTTTAGTAGCTACGAGAATGCCTCTTAAGCGGTGTGGGCTTCGAGCCGGGTTAAGCGGCGATCAACTTGCTGATCACGCTTGTCGAGCCGATCATTTAGCTCG
>JAYTJI010000547.1:0-1344 GCA_043731245.1 Methylococcaceae bacterium
TCTGCGTTGCCACAGTTTCACATAGTGTTATCATGTTTATGATACTTTGTATGATTAACTTATTATGTTACTGTTTAATCCTCTTTAAACCTATAAAAATAAGAGTTACAGAAACGGTCGTTTATGAAACGGGTAAAACTATGTTGATTGGCTATGCACGGGTCTCAAAATCGGATGGCTCTCAAGTTCTTGATCCTCAAATCGACGCACTAATAGAGCATGGTGTCACGCCCGATCATATTTATAGTGATTACGCATCCGGCAAGAATGACGAACGTCCAGGCCTGTTAGCCTGCCTAAAGGCATTAAGGGCGGGTGATGTTTTGATAGTTTGGAAGCTCGACCGATTGGGCAGGAATCTAAAGCATCTGGTTACTACCGTTCATGAATTATCCGAAAAAGGTGTCGGTTTTAAGGTGTTGGCCGGACAAGGGGCTAATATTGATACCGCCACTTCCAGTGGAAAGTTAATTTTCGGTATTTTTGCTGCCTTGGCAGAATTTGAGCGTGAATTAATTAGTGAGCGAACAAAAGCTGCTTTAGCGGCAGCGAGGGGGAGAAAGGGCGGTGCAAAATTCTCTTTAACTAAAGCTCAAGTAAGATTAGCTCAATCGGCAATGGGTCAAAAAGAAACCGTCATTTCCGAACTTTGCAAAGAGCTGGGTATCACCAAGCCCACCCTTTATCGTTACCTTGCACCCAATGGTGAATTAAGAGACTATGGTAAACGGGTGTTGGCCAGTAATGCAGAAAAAAGGTGTCAAACGGCGTTGAAGTTCATCTTGCCTGCATATTCCACCCCAATCCAGCCAGGGATTACGATTCAAACCCGCCACTTGAAATTACTCAGGCAGCATTAATGTTGTCGTTAGAAACTCCCATGCCAGCAATGACCATTCTTTCTCACCTTTCACCGGGGTTAATTCAGCTCGTCGTTGGGGTTTTGCAATTGCCTCATAAGACTCAACATAAACCAGCGCTTCATGATTTTCGTAAATAAAGCGGTTGTTTTGAAACACTCAGAATCGTTATTATTTGACTATCATGCGCCTGCTCATCATCGAAGACGAACCCAAAACCGCCGCCTATTTGAAAAAGGGACTGACCGAAAATGGCTTTGTGGTTGATCATGCCCGGAATGGACCGGATGGTCTTTTTCTCGCCACGACTGGCAATTACGACGTGGTCATCGTCGATGTTATGCTACCGCTTATGGATGGCTGGACAGTGGTTAAGGAACTTCGGAAAAGTGGAAAGTCGATGCCGGTGCTGTTTCTGACCGCTCGGGATGCAGTGAATGACCGTGTCAAAGGCTTGGAACTGGGCGCGGACGATTATCTGGTC
>JAYTJI010000548.1:0-1846 GCA_043731245.1 Methylococcaceae bacterium
TTTGCAAGCTGCATGGCTATATGCCGGCCTACCCGACCGAACCCGCAAATGATGACGAAGCTTTTATAGCGTTTTAGTTCGGCATACGTCCGGTTTTCCCGCAAATCGTTCATTTTGTCAGTAAATGCCGAAACGATAATGGATGTAAAAAAAGATAAAACGCCCAGCCCCGTCAACACCAATGCCATTGCAACCAGCCTGCCGCCCGTTGTTTGCGGCGCTATATCGCCATAACCGACGGTTGAAACAGTCACTATCGACCAATAAACCGCATCGAATAAATTACTGACCTGCGTGCTATTAGTGGGGTGTTCAAATAAATAAATGCCGGTGCTGCCAATAAATAGCAGAAAACCCAGAAAAATAGCCAGGCTATAAAGCTCAAAGCGTTTGCTTTCCAGAACTTCGACAAATAAATTCAGGCTTTTAAAATACCGGAACAGCTTGAATAATCGAAAAATAAGCAATACCCGAAGCATGCTTAATGGCCGGTAACTCGGCAAAATTGCCAGTAAATCAATCACCGCCAAGGGCGTGAAAATATATTCAATTTTTTTGGCTAAAATTCGCTTGGCAACCTCGCGTAATCGAAAAGGACTGTTTAAATACCTGGCCTTTTCGTAATGTTCCAGAATGATTTTATGGACATCATTATATAACCAGGCCCGCAACAGGTATTCAATGATAAACAAGATGGTCAAGATGTATTCGAGCAGCCTGTCGGTTTTGGTGAACTGCGTATCGACTTCGTAGATCAACAAAAAAACACTGAATAAAACCAGGCAGATCATCACGACATCAAAGTATGATTTAATCCGGCTATCCGGGTTCTCCAGTAGATTATAAAAAAACAGCTTGGTGTTTTTATAATAGGACGACCCTTTAAGAAAATAGGCAAAACAAACTATCAGGCGGGTTAACATGGCGTTACTCTTGAACCTTTAGAAAGCAGTGAAAACAATGTCTTATCATAAAAATCATGGTTGAACAACAATGCCAAGAGGGTGTGATTAAAAATGCGGCTTTTTCATTCGGGTAGGGTGCGCTGTGCGCACCACACGCCACCTTTGTCGCTGAAAAAGGTGCGCACAGCGCACCCTACCTGAGATTAAACCGTACTTTATAATTGCGCCCATGCCAAAACATTGGCTTGCATCCATCTATAATAGTTTCCTCCGGCAGTTGGTTTTTTATTTATAGCCTATCTGCTCCTCAAGAAATGCCTGTTTTCGCCAGTGTGTCATGCTGTTCTTTTTCGGGCAACGATCACGCCATCACGGCTAGGATTGATAAAGGTGTCAAAGTCAGGATCATTGAAAATGAGCTGATTGTGTTCGCGAATTGCTTCTGTCCAGCCCACGAACACATCCGTGTAATGTTCCACAGCTACCCGGCCGCGCCAAAGAACATTATCAGCAATATAAAGGCCGCCGGGACGAATCCTGTCTTTAGCCATTAACCAAATTTCTGGATAATTACCTTTATCGACATCGTTATAACAAATATCAAACAGTCCGTCAGTTTGGGTAAAAATCTCCTGAGCCATACCCGCCTTAAAATCACACCTATCCCATAAACCCGCCGAACTGAGATATTGTTCGGCTTTCTCCTTGTTGAGCAGATCGGCTTCACTGCAAATCACTTGCCCTGCTGAACCTACTGCTTTGGCAAACCAATAAGCAGAATAGCCATAGCCACTGCCAAACTCAAAGACACGTTGAGCATTGATCATTTTGGCCATTGTTTCAAGAAAAACACCCACTAAACGACCGACAATAGGGAAGTTGTTTTTTTGTGCCAGCGCTTCCATTTCTAGCAGTACAGGATGGTCGGTATGATTTAGCAA
>JAYTJI010000549.1:0-2169 GCA_043731245.1 Methylococcaceae bacterium
AATTCGGAGAAACTTTGGGGGCAGCCGAATAAATCGCCTTTTGTAAAAGACGCTTTTCATCGAATTGTTATTAACGGTGACCTGGATGCCATCAATCCAGCCAAGCAGGGCAGCAAAAGTTCGGCCTGGCATCAGCTGGTCATTGAATCCGGTGCCGAGAAATCATTGACCTTGTTTTGACCAATGAACAGACCGTGCTGACACAGACCACTTTCGGGGCAATAATCATGCAACGGCGTCAGGAAGCGGATCAATTTTACCTAAGTCTATTGCCTCCCCATCCATCACGGGAAGATCAACGTATTTTTCGTCAGGCGATGGCCGGTATAATCTGGAATAAACAGAGCCACTTGCAAAATTACCGACCGGGAAACGCGGTAAGTTACACATGACTTTCAGATAAGTCGTTTTTAGAGCAAATGGCGCACTTTTATGCCATTTACGCTGTTATTTTATCGTTTGTATAAAAATCAGGGCATAGCTATCAGCAGTTGCGCTCTGAGTAACTGTTTGCGTAACACCAGCTTTTCTTGACCATCAACGCCATGTAGTTGAAAGACCTGCTTTGCTAAATCAATGCCTATTCGTTTAATATTCATGTCGGACTCCTCCGCTGGTTTGTCTGATAAGCTAATCATATCAGGCTGGCACTCTGATGCCGATAGGTGGGAGAAGTCCATCCCATTGCCTTAAGGCGCTATCGGTCTCCAATCGATCCAGCAACGCGCGTGTCGTTGGCATGTTATAAATCGTTTTCGCCACAAATGCTCTGGCTATGGCCGTGCGGTCTTGAGGCGGGCGACCTGGAAAGCCTCGCCTGGAATAGATGAATTCTTCGATGCGCACCACTTCTAAGGTGGTCACCAATTCCTGTTGTTTCTTTGTTAGTGGCTCCAACTCTTCCGACAACCATGGAAATAAAGAGCTTTGTATATTAATCCACTGAAGTTTCCCAGTTTTTAAACAAAGCCAATCACGCTGGCTACACCGGATAGAGATTTAATGCAGGGTTTGCGTAATTTACAGCAAACCCCACTTTAATTGGTTTCCCTCTATACGTCACGCGCACAAAAACTGGGAAACTTCAGGTACGAAGTAATTTTACAGCATAAATGGCGTAATGATTTTTAAAACGCTTACAAAGATAAGTTTTAGTACCAGTAAAAACGAATTTTGGAAATTTGAGGTTTTAAAGAACCAGTGGTCCATTGACAATGAATCCGGTAATGATTCTGGGTGATCACTTTATGTGGAGCTTAAAAAACTATTAGCGAGGGATAACGACCATCAAGTTAAATAGGGTTACAATAAGCATTTTTTGAAAACATAAAGGATTCCTTTTGGCTGAAAAAATTATCCGTATTGCCACGCGTCAGAGTCCTTTGGCGTTGTGGCAGGCAGAGCATGTCGCAGAACGCTTGGAGCGAGCATTTCCAGGACTGAGGACGGAATTGGTTAAAATGGTGACGCGGGGCGATAAGATACTCGATGCGCCTTTGGCCAAGGTCGGCGGTAAAGGTTTGTTTGTTAAAGAGTTGGAGCAGGGGATGTTGGAGGGTTCTGCTGATATTGCCGTACACTCCATGAAAGATGTGCCGGTGGATTTTCCTGAAGGCTTGCATTTGGCGGCGATTTTATCTCGCGAAGATCCAACGGATGCTTTTGTATCAAATCGATATTCTTCGTTAAATGAGTTGCCGGCTAATGCCAGAATTGGCACATCCAGCCTGCGCAGACAATGTCAGATTAAGGAAAAATTTCCAGATGCTGAAGTCGTGCCGTTAAGGGGTAATGTCAATACCCGTTTAGCCAAACTGGACACAGGCGACTATGACGCTATTATTTTGGCTTCGGCCGGTTTAAAAAGACTGGGCATGGCGGGGCGTATTACTCAATCTCTGGATGTAAATGTCAGTCTGCCTGCAATAGGGCAGGGAGCCATAGGCATAGAATGTCGTACTGATGACCTGGAAATCAATGAAATTTTGAGTATTTTGCATGATAGTGAAACAGGGCTATGCGTGATGGCTGAACGAGCGATGAATGCACGCTTGAATGGCGGTTGTCAGGTGCCGATTGGCGGTTTTGCGCAATTACAGGGCGAACGATTATTTATGCGTGGGTTAGTCGGTAGTCCCGACGGCAGTGTTCTTTATCGGGCTGAACGTA